>JAPKCP010000185.1 GCA_028822885.1 Yoonia sp.
GGCGCCGTTGAACAGCCGATGGATATCACCCTTTTTGTCTAACATGGGCCCGACTTAGCGGGTGGATTCATCGCCGCCAAGTGGGTGCATCGCTTGCCGGACGGGCTTTGTGCGTTAGTTAGTTTGCTAACAAAAGGATTTATCATGCGTATTTTGCTTGTCGTCGCCTTGGTTTTTTTAGCTGCTTGTACCGGGAAGCCGTCTTTTGAGGACGAATCCCTGAGTACCGAGAAGCTGAATCTCGAGGAGTTTTTTGACGGGGAGCTTGTGGCATATGGCCAATTCCAAGACGTTCTTGGAACAGTGCGTCGCAGCTTTGTTGTGACGCTCAAGGGTGATTGGGACGGAGAGAGGCTACTGCTGGAAGAGGATTTTGTCTACGAAGACGGATCGACTGAAAAGCGGGTCTGGACGTTGACGAAGACTGGTCCCGACAGTTGGACGGGAACCGCTCCAGGTGTCATCGGTTCGGCCGTCGGTGAAGAGCAGGGTAATCGGTTCAATTGGCGCTACGAGATTGACCTACCAATTCCTGCCGCTGATGGATCGGTTGAGACCTTGCGTGTTACTTTTGATGACTGGATGTGGCTGCTGTCAGAAGACAGATTGTTGAACCGGGCCTATGTAAAGCGGTTCGGACTTGATATCGGGGACGTGATTATTTCGTTTGAGAAGTTGAATTAAGACGTCTGGAGATCCTGACTATTGCGACGGTTTGAATCTCGCTAAGATCTTCTTAATTTTAAGGAGATAGTGAGATGAATTACTTTTTTAGCCGCCGCGCGTTTAACCGTCAAACGGGGTATTTCACAAACCATGCGGCGCAAAGCACTAGCTATGTGGGGCTTGGGCCATCTGATGGGAAGGTCTCAAAGGGTGGTTTGTTTACTGCCCGAAAGTGGGCCGAGGCCGTCCATGGGCAAAGCGGAAATGGCAACGTTGTCATTTACGTACATGGGTTCAACACAAAGCAGGCCACGATGTTGTCGACACAGGCTGCGCTGAGGGCAGGCCTTGCCGAGCAGGGGTTTGATGCAGCCGTTGCAGCCTTTGATTGGCCAAGTGATGGCGTCGTGTCCCCGAGTGCGTATCACCGCGACCGCAAAGATGCAGAGACAGTCGCGACCCATATGATCCTTGATGGTGTGAAGCTGCTGCAAGAGGCCCGTCCAAACGCGAAGGTTCATTTGGTGGCGCATTCGATGGGGGCATATGCGACGATCCAAGGTTGGGGCAGGGTCGGGCATGCATATTTCCCAGCGAAAGTTGATCAGGCCGTGTTTGTGGCCTCTGATGTGAACCAGAACTGGTTGCTGAAATCGTCTGGCGGTGGCCAGATAATGCAGCAGCGGTGCAACCGGCTGACGCATTACTATTCGCAAGAGGATATGATCCTCGATCTGTCTGGCAAGATCGTCAATTTCGGCACGAAGCGGTCAGGGCGTTATGGGCTTGGGCAATGGCCTGCGCCGTCCTTCCATGATGTCTCGTGTGGTGCGCGGTATCTCAGTGACGTTCCGAAACATAAGCGGAGCGAATCCAAGTCTCACAATTGGTACTTCCAAGATGATAGATTTTATGAGGATTTGGCTGCAACTCTTGCGGGGAAATCGCATAAAAATATGACAACACGGGCGCATATGACCAGCGGTGATCAGCAGCTACGGCCCTAGTCTGGGACGTTATCAATGCCAGAGCCACCCCAAGGATGACAGCGTCCGATTCTGCGGATTGTTAAAACGCTTCCTTTGAGGCCACCGTGCTTTTCCAACGCCTCAAGTGCGTAGGCAGAGCAAGTCGGCTGGAACCGGCACCCATGGCCAACCCATGGACTAAACAGCAAACGGTAGGCTTTGACGGGTAATGCTAGGATATGGGCGAGGGGGCTCATTTATGAACCCGCGCTAATGCCCTGATCAAGTCTTCTTGTAATTTGTTGAAAGGCAGAGTGGCTGTTGTGCCGTGGCGTCCCACAAGGACGTAGTCCCATCCAGAGAGACCTTTGTCGCCTATAACAAGGCGTGCCACCTCGCGTAGACGCCGCTTTGCCCGATTGCGGGCAACGGCATTACCAACCTTTTTAGAGCAGGTGAACCCGACACGGATACCCTGCACAGCTTCATCATCCTGACGCTTACGGCCTTGGAGATGAATACCATGGGTGCCATAGCGATTAGCTTTGGAACACCGCACAAAGTCAGCACGCTTGGTCAGCACAGAAAACTGTAAGCAAACAGAAGCCGCCGCTGGCACGTCCAAGGGATCAACTATAGAGTCAACCATGGGTGCCATCGGCGGCTTCAAATCGCATAACCGTCAGTTGGCGCTTACGCGCTCAACTTTGCGCGGCCTTTGGCGCGACGGTTGTTAAGGATCTTACGTCCGGCCTTTGTGGCCATACGTGCGCGAAATCCGTGGCGGTTCTTACGAACCCGGTTAGATGGCTGGAACGTACGCTTCATTGCGTGTCCTCCGGTTAATGGGCCAAATCCTGTCAGGGATTCGAAGCCGTGTGTAATTCAGACTTGTCCTTTAGAGCGGCCATGGTGCCCTGTCAACGCAAGGAGGGGCATAAAACTGCAACAATATCATCCATGAAGCGGGGACAAATGTTTCAGACGTGGGGTTGTTTGGCACAGATATATCCCAAACTGCTCGCGGCTGATCAAGCACCCGTGATCGGGGTATCCCAATACAGTCTTTGCGGTCATCTAAGGCGCCAACACCAGCGCAATTATTCGCCGCAACGATGCGATAAGACTTGATAGGATAGCCCAATGGCGACTGCCCCGACCCAGACCCCCGACGCAAAGCAAGGGAATGCCCTTGTGCGACGACTACCCCTGATCATTATCGCAGTTGTTGCGGTGCTTGGTGCTGTTTTCTTGCGTGATTACTTGACCTTCGACGCGCTAAGCGAAAATCGTGAGACGTTGTTGGCGTTTCGGGATGCGAACTATCTACTGACTGCGTTGCTGTTTATTGGGGCATACATCGTGATTGTCGCCTTCTCTTTACCGGGGGCTACGATTGCCACGCTGACAGGCGGGTTCTTGTTCGCGACATTCCCGGGGGCTTTGTTCAATGTTACAGGGGCGACGTTGGGTGCGACGGCGATTTTTCTGGCCGCCCGCTGGGGATTTGGCGAGAAACTAGGCGCAAAACTTGAGGGCGCTGAGGGTATCGTGAAGAAGATCAAAGATGGCATTGATGAAAACCAATGGTCGATGCTGTTCCTGATCCGTTTGGTGCCTGCCGTTCCATTTTTTATGGCGAATCTGATCCCATCATTTCTTGAAGTGCCGACACGCCGCTTTGTCATCTCAACGTTTTTTGGCATTATCCCCGGCGCGGTTGTTTACACGTCCGTGGGGGCGGGCCTTGGCGAAGTCTTTGAGCGCGGTGAAACTCCGAATTTAGGCATCATTTTCGAACCATTTATCATCGGTCCCATTATTGGGCTAAGCGTTCTTGCCGCTCTTCCCATCTTCATCAAAGCCCTGCGTGGCAAGAAAGGTCTGTAAGTTATGAACCGGATTAAAACAGATATTTGTATCATTGGTGGTGGCTCTGGTGGTCTTTCAGTGGCTGCGGGTGCGGTTCAGATGGGCGCAAAAGTTGTCTTGCTTGAAGGTCACAAAATGGGTGGTGATTGCCTGAATTATGGCTGTGTCCCGTCAAAAGCACTGATTGCATCTGCCAAACAGGCCTACGCGATGTCACAAGGCGCAGCACTTGGTGTTGCTGACGAACAAGCAAAGGTCGATTACGCGGCTGCCAAAGACCATGTCGCTAATGTCATCGCAACAATCGCTCCCCTCGATTCGGTGGAACGGTTTGAAGGGTTGGGCGTCAAAGTCATCGAAGAATATGGCGCATTTATTTCTGAGACTGAGGTGCAGGCGGGCGACACGATCATCGAAGCGCGTCGTTTTGTGGTCTCGACTGGGTCGTCCCCGTTTGTGCCGCCTATTCCCGGCTTGGATGATGTGACCTACTACACCAATGAAGACATCTTTGATTTGCGCGAAAAGCCAGACCATCTGATCGTGATTGGTGGTGGTCCAATCGGAATGGAAATGGCGCAAGCGCATCGCAGGCTTGGTTGCGAAGTCACTGTGATTGAGGGCGCAAAGGCCTTTGGACGCGATGACCCAGAGATGGCGGCGATCATCCTTGATAAAATGCGCGACGAAGGCATCAACATTATCGAAGACGCACAGGCCGAGAAGATCACTGGTGCCGACGGCAAGATTACGATCCACACGCCGAAGGGTGATTTCACAGGTTCACACCTTTTGATGGCTGTTGGGCGCAAAGTGAATATTGAGAAGCTCGACCTTGAAAAAGGTAACGTAGCTTATGATCGGCGCGGCCTTAAGGTTGGGGCTGATTTGCGCTCTGTGACTAACAAGAAGGTCTATGCCGCAGGTGACGTCGCAGGGGGCCTGCAATTTACACATGTTGCAGGATATCATGCAGGTGTACTTATACGGTCTTTGTTGTTTGGGCTGCCGTCAAAGCAGAAGACGGCACATATTCCATGGGCTACCTATACCGACCCTGAATTGTCCCAAGTTGGCCTGACTGAGGCGCAAGCAAAAGACAAACACGGCGCTAGTTTAGAGGTTGTGAGGTTCGAATACCTTCACAACGACAGGGCTATAGCCGAGCGTAAAACGACTGGCCTGATCAAAGTGATGGTTGTCAAAGGTCGCCCTGTTGGCGTTTCAATCGTAGGCCACTTGGCAGGCGAATTGATCGGAATGTGGGCGATGGCCATTGCAAATAATATGAAAATGTCTGCAATTGCGAATACCGTACTGCCGTATCCGACCATAAGCGAGGTCAATAAACGCGCAGCAGGGGCCTATTTCAGCCCGCGCTTGTTTGAAAGTGTGATGGTGAAAGGGGTTGTGAGATTTGTGCAGCGTTGGATTTCCTGACGCGCTTAAGGCGGAGCAAAGATGTTTAATACCCTGTCTGGGCGGTTTCTTGTTCTGACGATCATCTTTGTGATGTTGGCTGAGGTGTTCATCTTTGTGCCGTCGATTGCGCGTTTTCGCGAGGATTATCTGCTTGAACGCTTAGAACGGGCGCAACTTGCATCGTTGGCGTTGGAGGCGGATGCATTCATATCGCCAGAGCTGGAAGCAGAGCTGCTTAAAAACGCCGAGGTTTATAACGTCGTTTTGCGGCGCAATGAAGTCCGGCAGCTCGCACTCTCCTCTCCGATCCCGTTCCCAGTCGGCGCAACCTACGACATGCGCGATCCGGCGGCGTGGGTTCTGATCCGTGATGCAATGTCGACCTTATTCTCAACCGAGGAAGAGGTGATGCGCGTTTTGGGGACACCCGTCAGCGGTGGGGGCCTGTTGATCGAAATCACGACGCCACAGATGCCGTTACGCGATGCGATGCTAGCCTACGGGCGTAATGTTTTGGTCTTATCTTTGGTAATTTCGATCATTACCGCAGCGTTGTTATTTGTGGCTGTGCGGTTTTTGATGGTTAGGCCAATCAAACGCCTTGTTGACCAGATGGAACGCTATGCGGCTAACCCCGAAGATGCCCGTCAGATCATTGTTCCTTCTGCCACAGTCAGAGAACTGCACGCTGCTGAAATGGCGCTACAAACCATGGAAAATCAGCTCACAGGGTCATTGCGCCAAAAAGATCGGCTTGCCCAACTTGGTGGCGCTGTCGCTAAGGTCAGTCATGATCTGCGCAACATCCTGACATCTGCACAATTATTCACTGATCGCATTGAAGGATCAGAGGATCCGTTAGTCAAGCGCATGGCGCCCAAACTTGTAGGGTCGATTACCAGAGCTGTTAACCTATGCGAAACGACGCTGGCTTTTGGGCGGGTCGAAGAACCACAGCCGACATTGGCGCGCTTACCTTTGTCCGGTTTGGTTGACGAGTTGCTTGAGGGTGAGCGCCTTGCAGCGGGGGACGCGGACATCACTTTTGTTGATGATGTCCCGACGGGTATGATCATTCGCGCGGATGGTGAGCAGTTCTTCCGGGTGCTCTCAAATCTTGTTCGCAATGCGCGGCAGGCGATTATGGCGACCCACCAACACGGAGCGATTACGATCCGCGGACATGAGGATGACACCGCTTGGTGGATAGAGGTCTGTGACACGGGTCCCGGATTGCCGAAACGCGCCCGGGATAATCTTTTCAAGCCCTTCGAAGGCGGAGCGCGAAAGGGCGGCAGTGGTTTGGGTCTGGTCATTGCGGGTGATCTTATTCGCGGTCACGGGGGCCGTCTAGAATTACGTCAAACAGGGGAAAACGGGACGATGTTTGTCATCCAACTGCCCAAAGCGGACCTCGCACTAGAGCCGCTCGTGATCGAAGCAGTCGTAAGCTGATAAGATTGCAAATACTTACGATTTTAACCTTGCATCGTCTGGCATGCGGGGCTAACCCACCATCAAGTGGATTGGTAGCTCAGTTGGATAGAGTACTTGACTACGAATCAAGGGGTCGGG
>JAPKCP010000186.1 GCA_028822885.1 Yoonia sp.
TACGTGCTGATGACTCTTGGTCTATGCGAACGGGTGTGGTGATCAAGAAGCTTGAACACGTGATCGGCAAAACAGTTGCCGCTTTCATGAACTCGGATGGTGGGAGTCTCTTCATGGGTGTTGATGGCAACCAGAACGCAATTGGGCTCGATAAGGACTACTCTACACTGAAAAAGACTGATCGAGATGGATTTCAGCTTCACATCGGTAACTCGCTGGATAAGTATTTAGGCAATGAGGTCATAAAACTTTGGTAGCTTGAGTTGCCCTATTTCGATGACAAACAAATCTGCCTTGTCAAAGTGACATCAAGCAGCCGTCCAGTTTTTGTGGCATACGAAGGAAAAGAGGATTTTTTCGTAAGAAAGGAAGGATCATCTCAGCCATTAAATCGCTCAGAGCAACACAAATGGATCAAAGGCCGTTGGTAAATTTTCACTCCATCCGCTTCGGCTGACCAGCAACGCGGATTCAAACGGTGAAGCCCACACAATCAGCTCCAGCTCACACTGTGCACCCGTTACAATTTGATCAAAATTTTTGATTGCTGAGCTACAGTCCTATGTTGTGCTTCCCTCAATGAGCTCCAAGTTTAACGGGAATACTTTCCTGTCCGGTATTTCTGTTCGGCCTATGTGCTTTCGAACCAGTTCACCCGCCAAACGCCCTATTTCATAACGCGGAGTTGAAACCGTTGTGAGGCGTGGCGAGATAGATTGACACATTTCAATCCCGTTGAACCCTGCAAGGGCTATTTCATCAGGAACGCGGATATCGTTGGCTTGGCAATAGAATAACGCGCCTAAAGCCAGGTCGTCATTCGCAAAGAACACTGCATCAAGGTCTATGCCACGTTCCAAAAGCTGCTTGATACCTTTGGCACCACGCTCAAGTGATGACTCGCCATCAAGGATAACTGAGGTCACAAGTGGGGTTTTTAGGCGTATCAATTCTGCCTCAAAGGCGACGCGCCGTTTTACAGAGCGTTTCGGACGCTCTCCCCATGCGCCAACGTATGCGATGCGTTTGTAGCCCTTGGCGACAAGGTGTTGCGCAATAAGAATGCCTGCTTCGGCCATGGAAATCCCGACGGCCATATCAATAGACTCGCCATCCGTGTCCATAACTTCGACGATTGGGCCGGAAAAATATGATAGCATTTCCTTTGTTTTTTCTGAATGCTCCAAGCCGCTGAGGATCACCCCAGCGGGGTTCCATGTAAGCATATCCCGCAGAATCGCCTCTTCATTGATGTCGTTGTATTTGCTCATGCCGAGTACGACACGCAACTGTGACCCTTGCAATGCGTCATCAATGCCGTCCACAATATTTGGGAAAACATGATTGCTCATTGAGGGCACAATTACAGCAATTAGATCTGTGGCTTGGCCACGCAACGCCCCGGCAATACGGTTGCGTTTATACCCGATAATCTGGGCGGAGCGCTCGACCTTTTCACGCAGACTTTTCGAAACATTGGGCGCATCTCGCATTACGCGTGAAGCAGAGATGACACTGACCCCGCAATGGGCCGCGACGTCCTTTAATGTTGGTGCGCGAGCGTCATTATTCATCGTCTTCCCTCATTTCGGTAAACTGACTATGCGGCAAAACTGAACCATTGACAACGTTACCATCATAATTGACAACGATACCAATATAGATCCTTTGGGAGGGGAAATTATCCAATGTTAAAAAAATCAATAGCAATCGCTGCTTTGGTCGCATCTGCAGGCGCCGTGTTTGCCGAAGGTTACCCTGAGCGTCCGATCAATCTCGTTGCGCCGTGGAATGCTGGTGGTGGAACAGATTTGTTGCTTCGGGCAATTGCGCCTCACATGGCAGAGGCCTTGGGTGGCGATGCATTCGTTTCAAACATGGCTGGTGGGTCTGGCACAGTTGGCGCAGCCGCTCTCGCGGGGCAAAAGCCGGATGGGTACCAACTTGGGTATTGGTCCGTCACTGTTGCGACTATCCAGCCGCAGATCAAAGATGTCCCCTATGGTATCGATAGCTGGACGCCTATTTGCTCGGTTGCAGCATCGCCTACTGTTCTGTTCACGCAATCTGATAGCCCATTTGAGACCATAGAAGACGTTGTGGCGGCTGTAAAAGAAGCTCCTGGCAAATATCTTTATGGCTCATCCGGGCCGGGCGCCATCACCCACCTGACAGCTGTTGCAGCATTTTCTGGACTTGGTGTGATCGAGGACATGAAGCACCTACCGTTTCAAGGCTCAGGACCGGCACTTCAGGCAATGGCTGCCGGCACCATCCAGTTCTTTGGCGACACAGAGTTGTTGATGACACGTGGTGACTTCCGTCCACTGGTTGTCTTCAACAGCGAGCGGTTGGCGAGTATGCCAGACGTGCCAACGGCAGCAGAGGTCGGTATCGCGGCACCATTAAACGAATTGTATCTTTGGGGAGGTCTCTTTGGGCCAGCAGGATTGGACGCTGAAGTGACGGCGACCCTTTCTACGGCATGCGAAACGGCTATGAACTCTGATGGTTTTCAGAAGTTCGCAGCGGATACCAGTACGGTCTTGAATTACCGTAACTCAACTGACTTTGATGCATTCTACCGCGCGCAGTACGAAGCAAACGCTTCATTGATCGAAGCTGCAGGCCTTTAAGCCAATTGATAACGCCACTTTCGGAAAGGTTTCGAGAGTGGCAACCCAAAGGGCGTATCTTATGTCAGCTTTATTCACGGAACGCCGCGTTATTTCGGTTATTATCTTTGTTCTAACAGCAGGTCTTGTTGTCTCAACTTTTGGTCTCGAATTTGCCGACCTTGGTGGTGCATTCAGTCCGATGTTCTTTCCACGCATTATTTTGATTATATTGCTTGGTTTGGCGGCAGTTAATGTAACCGTTGATGTGCTGACGGCAGATACTCGCAAGTCGATAGAGCTGTTGCCCGTGGTAATCATCAGCAGCGCATTTGTCGCTTATGTGCTCGTGTTGATGTCGCTGGGTTATTTCATCAGTTCGGTGGCTGTCGGTGTCATCATTCTTTTGGCTCTTGGTCTGCGCAACCCATTCCAGGTCCTGCTCATTCCGGTTGGTGGGGCTGCTGCCCTTGTCGGACTTTTTAATCATGTTTTAAAGATGCCCTTACCCAATTCCCCTTTCTTTTGGTGGATTTGAAAGCGTTATAATGATCCAGTCTATTCCAGAAGCCTTAAGCATAATCCTAACCTTTGAGGGGCTGATGGTGCTGACCTTTGGTACCATGTTGGGTATCATTTTGGGCGCACTGCCAGGTATCGGGTCGACCGTGGCAGTTGCGATGATTTTGCCTTTCACGCTGACCATGTCGCAGGCTCCTGCGATTTTGTTGTTGCTCGCCATATATGCTGGATCGGTCTACGGCGGTTCAATCTCTGCAATTCTTATTAACACCCCCGGAACACCGCAATCTGCGGCCACCTGCCTAGATGGTTATCCGATGGCGCAACGCGGTGAAGCGGGTAAGGCGCTTGGCTGGGCTACTATCGCTTCGGTCATTGGCGGGCTGACCTCTGCCATTGTTTTGATTTTTGCTGCCCCACAACTCGCCGCCTTCGCGCTGAATTTCGGCCCGATTGAAACCTTTGCGCTTATACTGCTTGGGCTGACTTGCATCGTTTCCGTTTCTGAAGGCTCGTTGATCAAAGGGCTTATTGCGGGTTTCATCGGGATATTTCTTTCGACGGTTGGCGGAGACCCGATCACCGGTGAGGCACGATTTACGTTTGGCCAGTTCCAACTGATTGCAGGCTTTAACCTGCTTGCTGTTGTCATTGGGGTATTCGCATTGTCCGAAGTCCTGACCCGCGCTGCAGCCTTGCGTGAAGACGAAAAACCACTGGTCGACTTTCACGGCATTGTGCTGCCCAAGTTGCACGAGTGGAAAGGGCGGAAAAAAGGCCTGATCAAGTCTGTTCTAATAGGGAACGGCATTGGGATTTTGCCCGGGACAGGTGCGGCAACAGCCGCCTTCATTTCCTATGCAGAGGCACGTCGTTCGGCACCAACTCGGGATAACTTTGGCAAGGGCGAACCCGACGGTCTTATCGCGTCCGAGGCAGCCAATAACGCCGTTACCGGCGGTGCTTTAGTGCCGACTATGGCGTTAGGCATCCCAGGCGATGCGATTACGGCAGTGATGTTGGCGACGTTGACGTTGCATGGCGTGACGCCCGGTGTCCGATTGATGACAGAAAATCCAGTTCTTATGGCTGCGATCTTTTCGGGCTTCTTTGTGATTAACGTCATGCTCTTGCCATTGGGCATGCTCGTATCGCGGATGGCAGCGCCAATTCTGCGGATCAAAGAAGCTTACATGCTCGTCATGATTTGTTTGTTGTGTACCGTTGGCGTATTTTTTGTACGTGGGAACCCGTTTGATCTGCTCGTGATGGCAATTGCAGGCATTCTTGGGTTCATTCTGCGGCGGCAGGGGTACCCTATGGCCCCACTTGTGATTGGCATGGTGCTTGGACCAACGCTGGAAATCAGCTTGCGACAGGGATTGATTATCACCGATGGCAGTTTCGCTGCATTCTTTGTTGGGCATCCAATTGCTGGGGTACTGGTAATTGCTGCGCTTGGAATGTTGTTGCTACCACTTATCCGCATTCTAAAAAGCTGGAAAGTCACCTAACATGATTGTTGTGTTCTCTATTCCGCTCTTGGTGGGCTTGGCCATTGGTCTGTTGATCACAGGCGCTATTGCAGGAGTTTTAGCAGGTCTTTTGGGGGTAGGCGGTGGCATTGTCATTGTACCGGTACTGATTATTGTAGCTGAGTTATTTAAGGTCGACGACAACATCGCAATGTTGCTGGTTGTCGGCACCTCACTTGCTACCATTATCCCGACTTCAATTTCCTCGGCGCGCGCGCACCACAAACGCGGTGCCATTGATCATGACATCCTACGCGGTTGGATGCCCGTGATCTTTTTGGGTGCCTTAATCGGCGGTATCTGCTCCAAGTATATAGGCGCATCTGGTTTGACCCTGATCTTCGGGATCGTCGCTATGGTCGTCTCAATCAATCTAGCGCTCCCAAAGGCGCTAACTTTAGCGGCAACCCCGCCAAAGTCTCGCTTAAGTCAAAGCGCGATTGCGCTGCCCATTGGATTTACATCTGCTTTGATGGGAATTGGTGGTGGAACGTTGTCGGTTCCCATCATGTCGATGCTTTCGGTACCTGTTCATCGCGCTGTCGCAACGGCCTCCGTTTTTGGTCTGGCCATCGCGGTGCCCGCCGTTGGCGGATTTATCTGGGCAGGTTTGGGCGTAGAAGGCCGCCCGCCAGGTTCATGGGGGTACGTGAACCTCCCCGCAGCCGTCACGTTGTTTTCGATGAGTGTTTTGACTGCGCCCTACGGAGCAAAAATCGCGCATCTAATGGAACCACGTAAACTCAAGCTAGCCTTCGCTATCTTCCTCGCTATCAGTGCCGCACGCATGCTTTGGAAGTCCCTCGCATGAGTGGCGCCTACAAGCTAAAAACCAAAGGCTTGAAAGTAAACATACGGGTCGAAGGCACCGGGTCCGGGCTATTGTTCTTGGGTGGGTCGAACTTTGACCTATCGATCAGGGCACCAGTTTTCGAAAGCGCGCTTGCACAACATTTTGAGATTGCCGCAGCCGATCCGCGAGGTTTGGGCGCAACAGATGCGCCAGATGGGGACTGGACAATGCGAGATTATGCGCAAGATGCGCTAGGGGTGTTGGATGCCCTTGGCTGGGAACACGCGTATGTTTTGGGGGAAAGCTTTGGTGCGATGACCGCGCTTCACATGGCAGCTTTGGCACCAGAACGAATTAACTGTATGGCCCTTGCTGCAGGCTCAGCCGGTGGAGCTGGTGGGTCTTCATACCCCGTCCAAAAATTACGCGATATTACTGATCCAAAAGATCGCGCTCGCGTGGCATTGGGGATCATGGACAACCGGTTCATGACCCTCATCGACACGCACCCAGCGGAGTCTGAAAAGCGCATCAACGCACGGGTGGCGGCTGAAGCCATGTTTTTAGCAAGCGGTGAAAACGAAAGAAACCATCCAAGGTTGCTGGCTGCACGCGCGGCTCATGACGCTTGGGGTCTGTTGCCTGATATCTCGATACCCACTCTGGTTTTCGCCGGGCGATATGATCAACAAGCACCTGTCGACTGTGCAGAAAATATCGTAAATGCCATGCCAAATGCAGCTTTACATATCGTTGATGGTGGCCACTCCCTGTGCTTTGCCAACCCAGATCCCGTCGCCACGATTATCCAACATTGGTCCAAATAAATGGATCGCCACTGTCATGACGACACATTACACTTCTATCGTAGGGCTTGGTAAGCAAATCTATTTTAAGCATTGTTCGACCTTTGACTGCACCGAAGATGGCAATATTGGCCCAGTTGTGGAGGCTTTGGCAGACGCGCTGGGGGCACACGCTGTCATCGTTTGTCCAGCCTTTCCCAGTACGGGGCAGTCGATCTATCAGGG
>JAPKCP010000187.1 GCA_028822885.1 Yoonia sp.
GTCATTGTCATCAAGGCGGTCGAAACAGTAGGCCTAACTGCCGCTCGGAATGATCCAAGCCTTTGGTTTGCAGCGTACGCAGCATCCATCGTGGGCATGTTCATTATTGCGGGACTGCTGTTTATGGCGGCCCGCCCAGCCCTTTTCAAACGCAGGATAGCGACATGATCCTGCACCGTTATTTCGCAACCCGCTTTCTCAAGACGTTCAGCGGTGTGTTTGGCGTATTCTTCTTGATCCTTGTGTTTTTAGACCTTGTGGAACAGCTGCGCAAATTCTCAAACACCGACGCCACGTTCACTGATGTCGTAAGTTTAACACTCCTTAACGTGCCTGAAGGTATCTACCGTATACTGCCGCTCATTATGATTATCACGACGATCGCGTTGTTTCTTGGCCTTTCACGGTCGTCCGAAATGGTCGTAACACGGGCTGCAGGCCGGTCAGCGGTGCGGGCCCTTATGGCACCTTTGGTGATGGCCCTCATGATTGGCGTGATCGGTGTGGCCATCATCAACCCGATCGTTGCTGCAACATCGCGTGAATTCGAAGAACGCAGCAATGCCTTTAAAGGCCAAGACCGCGTCCTGACATTAGGGTCAACTGGCCTGTGGCTACGTCAAGGGAACGACATTAGTCAGACCGTGATCCGGGCTGAGACTGCGAACCTCGACGGTACGGAACTTCAAAACGTTACTTTTATCACTTTTTCAAATGTAGGCTTGCCGCTTGAACGGATCGCAGCACAATCAGCGATCCTGACAGATGGAGCTTGGATTTTAAGTGACGCCAAAATATGGCCGCTCGCTGGCGTGCGCACGCCCGAACAAAGTGCAACGCTGCAAGCCAAATACGACATACCATCTACGCTCACAGCCGACCAAATCAGGGACAGTTTTGGCACCCCCTCGTCCATTCCAATCTGGGACCTGCCTGCGTTCATAAAGCGGCTGCAAACGGCAGGTTTTTCTGCGCAACGCCACCAAGTTTGGCTGCAAATGGAACTCGCTATGCCAATATTTCTCGTGGCGATGGTGATGATCGGCGCAAGCTTTACTGTCAGACATCAGCGTGGTGGGCGCACTGGCCTTATGGTTCTACTGGCAATCATGCTATCATTTGGGACCTACTTCTTGCGTAACTTTGCACAAATTCTTGGTGAAAACGGACAACTGCCGGCAGCACTCGCGGCGTGGGCGCCCCCACTTGCAGCGATTGGTTTGGCGCTCAGTTTCCTTTTACACAAGGAAGATGGCTAATGCGGTTTTTCCTGTCACTTCTTCTTTTGCTCATCCCATTGCACGCTCAGGCACAAGGCGTCGCCACACTTGTCGCTGACAACGTCTCGATTGAAGGCGACAACCGATTGATCGCAAACGGTAATATAGAAGTCTTTTATGACGATACACGCCTGTCCGCGCGACGCATTGTCTATGACCGAACCAGTGATCAGTTAATCATTGATGGCCCAATTTTCATCCAAACGCCAAACGGGGATATCTTGACGGCAACGCGCGCCACGCTCGATCCTCAGCTTCAAAATGGCATTTTGCGCGGCGCACGTCTCGTTTTGGATCAACAATTACAACTTGCAGCCAACCAGATTGACCAAGTCGAGGGGCGCTATTCACAGCTGACTCGCGTTGTCGCGAGTTCTTGCGCAGTGTGCAACGGAAAGCCTGCCTTGTGGGATATCCGCGCCGAAAGGGTTGTGCATGATCAAGAGGCGCAGCAGCTTTATTTTAAAAATGCAACATTTCGTGTGCGCGGTGTGCCTGTTCTGTTGCTCCCTTACGTCCGCTTGCCTGACCCTACTTTGACGCGGTCAACCGGTTTTTTGATTCCTCGGTTTCGCAATTCTGACCTGTTGGGAGTCGGCATCAAACTCCCCTATTTCATAACCCTTGGGGATCACCGCGACCTGACCCTAACACCATATATTTCAATTGAGACTACGACATTGGAGGCTAGTTACCGCCAAGCGTTTTTGTCCGGTGACCTACAGATAGAGGGCGCAATCAGCGACGACACATTGAACACCAACAAACGCACCTACCTGTTTGCTGATGGAAGCTTTACCATCGGTGGTGGAACAATGCTTTCCTTTGATCTCAAAGCCGCAAGTGACCGCGCATATCTTACGGAATACGGGTTCGCTGACCTCGACCGACTGGAAAGTAGCGTCACACTTGAGAACATCACCCGCGACCGGCTGTCCCGCGCACGGCTTAGTTACTTTGAGACTTTACGCGATGACGAAGAAAACTCAGCACTGCCGCCGGTCGTGGCTGATCTGCGATTTGAACAACGTGACACCCTTTTGGGTGGCAGTCTTACCTATGGGGCCTCAGCAGATGCCGTTTTTCGGACTGGCAAAGGTGCCGCTGAAAACGGAAGAGACGTTGGACGGATTGGTAGCTTCGGGACATGGTCACGCAATTTGGCACTGCCAAATGGGTTGCGCGGTGTCGTTCTTGCAGGTGGACGAGCCGATTATTATCAAGTCCGCAACGATGCTGGATTTGAAGAGTCTTCGCTACGCGTAATCCCAAACGTGAGTGCCGCCATCAGCTGGCCACTGATCGCCACCAAAGGCGACAGAGCAACCCATTTACTGACACCAACTGTCGCCCTTGCTTGGTCCGACGCTTACGGTGTCACTCCCCCAAACGAAGACAGCACCCGCGTGGAATTTGATCAAGCGAACCTATTCGCGCTGTCACGTTTCCCGGGCGATGACCGATCAGAAACCGGCCTGCGGGCGGCTATTGGTGGGACTTACGCGCGCCAAGGCGTGGCTGGCAGTTTTTCGGCGCTAACGTTTGGACGGGTCGTACGCGACATCTCTGATCAAGACTTTTCACTCTCATCTGGGCTTGCTGGTGGCCGCTCAGATTGGCTGTTGGCAGGTCAAATCACGTCACCGCAAAGTGTGCATTTTGACGGTCGAATTCTAGTAAATGACGATTTAAGGACGACGCGTGGTGCAGGCAGGATTGGTTGGAGCACGCCAGACGTCATCCTAAATGCGGCCTACATCTGGCAGGCCTCTGACCCAACTGAAAGCCGTCCCGAGGCTGTCTCAGAATGGACGTTGGATACCGCCGTCCAACTGAACGACGCATTTAAAATAAGTGTTGATGCCAGATACGATATTGCCGCCGATAGTCCTGCCCGTGCGGGGCTCGGCGTTGAATGGCGCAACGAATGTGTAACGGTTGATCTTTCGGTCTCGCGCCGCTTTACGTCTTCAGATACGATTGACGCATCCACGGACTACGGGCTTTCCGTGTCGCTGAACGGCTTTTCGGCCGGGCGCAGCGCAGCAGGCCCCAGTGCAGGATGCGATAACCAATGATTGTTCGGAAAAAACCGAACACGCTGAGCCCCATGATGAGGAACCAGATGCGCGCACTTAACATACTTTGCGGCCTTCTTGCCCTAACAGTGGGCTTCGTGCCCATGACCAGCACAGCACAGGGCCAATTCGGCCCTTCCGTTTTGGTCAACAACAGTGCCGTGACGGGCTATGAAATCGACCAACGTGCGAAACTGCTAGACCTGTTCCGCACACCCGGCGCTAGCCGCGATCTCGCACGCGATCAACTCGTGGAGGAACGGCTGAAGCAAAGTGAGATGAACCGCGTCGGCTTGCGCTTGGCTGAAGGCGGCTTGGAAGACGCCCTTGATGAATTCGCGG
Source organism: Yoonia sp. (assembly GCA_028822885.1). Classification (GTDB taxonomy): domain Bacteria; phylum Pseudomonadota; class Alphaproteobacteria; order Rhodobacterales; family Rhodobacteraceae; genus Yoonia. The sequence goes on from JAPKCP010000187.1 coordinate 3,701, forward strand.
CTCGGGCCGATCTGACGCTAGACCAGTTCCATACAATTCTGGCACAAGATGGCGTCTCTCCCGAAACCTTGCGGGATTTTGTATCGATTGGTGTAACTTGGCGGGATTATATTCGCACGCGCTACGGATCACGGGTCAATATCTCGGATGCTGAAATAGATCGCGCGCTCAGTGCTACCGGCGGTGGAGCCGAAGGTATCGAAGTTCTACTGTCTGAAATTATCATTGCGGCCCCTGCCGAAGAGGCGGCGCAGGCGCTCGTGACAGCACAACGAATTTCCCAAACGCGGTCAACCGATACGTTCTCAAGTGAAGCCCGCAGCGTATCTGCATTGCCATCACGCAATAACGGTGGGCGGCTTGATTGGCTGCCGATCAGCAACTATCCAGTTCAGTTGCGTAGCCTTATTTTGGACCTAGGGACCGGCGAAGTTACTGCACCAATCGAAATTCCAGACGGAGTGGCCCTGTTTCAAATGCGCGGCGTGCGCGAAGTTTCAACACCACGACCCGAACCATCTGAAATCGAATATGCGGCTTATTACATACAAGGTGGTCGCGATGCAGCCCGCCAATTGGGCGACCGCGTCGATACGTGTGACGACTTATACGGCATCGCCCAAGGACAACCTGCCGAAGTGTTGGAACGCGACAGCCTTCCCCCAGCGGAAATTCCACAAGATGTGGCCCTTGAGCTCGCGCGGCTTGACCCCGGCGAGGTGTCCTACAATCTGACCCGCGCGAATGGTCAAACAACCGTGTTTCTGATGCTATGTAACCGTGTGACCGCAGGTCGTGAAAACGCAGACCGAGAGGCTGTCAGCTTTCAACTGCGTAGTCAGCGCCTCGCTAGTTTTGCAGATGCGTTGCTTGCAGATTTGCGCGCAAGCGCAACCATCGTGAACCAGTGACCCAAAAGCCCATCGCAATCAGCTGTGGAGAACCGGCAGGCATTGGTCCAGAAATCGCCGTTGCGGCCTTCCACGCCATTGGACGTGACACGTCGTTAATCTGGCTTGGTGATCCAAGGCATCTGCCTGCAGATACCAATCATCTGTGTGTTGAAAATACTCAAACCGCATCACAGCTCTGCGCCCAAGGCATACTGCCGGTCATACCGATCCAGATGGGTCGCAGCGCAACGCCCGGCCAACCCGACCCTGCAAACGCACAAGGCGTGATCGATGCCATTGCAAAGGGAGTGGCGCTTGTCACCGATGGCAAAGCGCGTGCGATATGCACGGCCCCAATCCATAAAGCAGCCCTGATTAACGGCGCAGACTTTGCCTACCCCGGCCATACTGAATACCTTGCAGCCCTTGCTGGTGTTGACCGCGTCGTGATGATGCTGGCTTGTGATGCGCTGCGGGTTGTCCCTGTGACTATTCACATTCCATTGGCCGATGTGTCGACACGCCTGACTGCCAGCCTGCTGACGGATACGCTATTGATCACCCATGCTGCATTGCGCCGTGATTTTGGCGTCAAGCGGCCGCGCATCGCCGTGGCTGGGCTGAACCCACATGCGGGCGAAGACGGTAAAATGGGGATGGAAGAGATTGACGTTATTACGCCGGTTCTGGATGCGCTCAGGCATGAAGGCATGGACCTTATTGGCCCAATGTCAGCTGACACAATGTTCCACGCAGCCGCCCGTCAAAATTACGACGTCGCCGTGTGCATGTACCACGACCAAGCTTTGATCCCAGTTAAGACCTTGGGGTTTGACACAGGTGTGAATGTGACGCTCGGCTTGCCGTTCATTCGGACATCACCCGACCATGGCACGGCTTTTGATATTGCAGGCAAAGGGTTGGCAAATCCGTCGTCAATGATAGAGGCAATTATGTTGGCGTCCAAAATGGCGGATGCACGGGATGCTTAAAGTTCAAAATGGGCGTATCCTAAAGAAATTCAGGCGGAGCGGATAAAATGAGTGCGATTGATAGTTTGCCACCGCTGCGAGAGGTGATTGAAACTCACGAGATTGCTCCAAAAAAATCGCTAGGGCAGAACTTTTTGCTCGATCTGAATTTGACCGCTAAAATTGCCCGTATGGCAGGGGATCTTTCAAGTGCGGATGTGCTTGAAATTGGGCCCGGTCCAGGTGGATTGACCCGCGGATTACTTGCAGAAGGGGCGCGGCGCGTCTTAGCAATTGAGAAAGACGAACGTTGCATGTCAGCGCTTGCCGACATTTCTGCGTGCTATCCCGGTCAACTCCAAGTCATCAACGGAGATGCACTTGAGGTGAACCCACTAGAACACTTGACCGCACCAATCAAAGTAGCGGCCAACCTGCCCTATAACGTTGGAACAGAGCTGCTTGTGCGCTGGCTGACACCACCAGAATGGCCCCCGTTCTGGGAAAGCCTAACGCTGATGTTCCAGCGCGAGGTGGCGCAACGGATTGTAGCCCAACCCGGAACTAAGGCATATGGACGGCTCGCGCTTCTTGCCCAATGGCGTGCAGAACCCCGCATCGTTCTTGAGCTGCCACCAGAAGCATTTACCCCGCCACCAAAGGTTAGTTCTTCGGTTGTGCATCTCACCGCCCTGCCCGCACCGCGGTTTGAAGCTGATCCGGCCGTTCTCAACCAAGTTGTCGCTGCAGCGTTCAACCAGCGCCGCAAGATGCTGCGATCAGCGTTGAAGGTCCTTGGCCCAGATATCGAAGACCATTTGCATGCAGCAGGGATCAAACCCACCGAACGCGCGGAACAGGTCCCGCTTGAAGGTTTCTGTGCGTTAGCGCGCAGCGTTGCAGCGGCACGGCGCTAAAA
>JAPKCP010000188.1 GCA_028822885.1 Yoonia sp.
GCCGATAACAAGGCCTTAGCGGCAGGATAAACACCTTGAGTTTTGCCGTTTACCATGGCCGAAGCCCCAACAAACGTCATAAACCCGGCTGGATGGTACGGCGCACCGCCGGGCATTTTGTAGCCCTTTTCATCCCACGGCTTCACGATTTTCGGCTCAGACAGGACCCATGCTTTGGCTGCATCAAGCAGCTCATCAGCAGGGACAACCTCATCAATCACGCCAGCCCTCAAAGCGGCCTGCGGGCTGTTCATTTTACCCTCAAGCAACAGCGGTGAGGCGGCCATAGCGCCCAATTTACGGACCAAACGCGTGGTGCCACCAGCACCCGGAAAAATGCCAACCATGATCTCGGGCAGACCAATCTTGGCCTTTGGATTGTCGGCGGCAAAGATGCGGTGACAAGCCAGCGGCACTTCAAGACCAATCCCAAGCGCAGTTCCCGGTAACGCAGCCGCAACGGGTTTACCGCCCTTATTGGTCTTTGGGTCCATGCCCGCGCGCTCAATCTTGCGCAGGGCATGATGACCGTTCATCGTAAACTCAAACAAGCCCTTCGCCGGGTCATCTTTGTATTCCTCACGGATCGCGGCGAGCACGTTCAGGTCCATGCCACCGGCAAACGTATCCTTGCCGGATGTAATGACAATTCCCTTAACAGCATCGTCATTTAACGCTTGATCGAACAGATCGTTGAGCAAGGCCATGCTATCGCGCGACATCACGTTCATCGACTTGTCTTTAACGTCCCAAGTGATGACGCCAACGCCATCGGCGTCAATTTTCAGTGTAAAATCAGTCATATCATAGGCTCCTTACACGCGTTCAATGATTGTTGCCGCACCCATGCCGGATGCGATGCAAAGCGTGGCAAGGCCCGTGCCTTTGCCAGTCCGCTCAAGCTCGTCCAGCAATGTGCCGATGATAATCGCACCTGTGGCACCCAATGGGTGACCCATCGCAATTGAGCCGCCGTTGACGTTTACCAAAGAAGGATCAACATCAAACCGCTGCATAAAGCGTAACACGACAGCTGCAAATGCTTCGTTCACTTCAAACAGATCAATGTCGGAGATGCTCATGCCTGCGTCAGCTAGAATCTTTTCAGTCACTGGCACAGGGCCAGTCAACATGATGGTGGGATCAGTCCCAATCTTAGCAGTTTGGCGGATCACAGCGCGGGGTTTAATCCCCATCGCCTCACCATATTCTTTTGATCCGATCAACAGACCAGCAGCACCATCAACGATACCTGAGGAATTCCCAGCGTGGTGAATATGGTTAATCCGCTCCAAGTGTGGATACTTCATCAACGCGACTTTGTCGAAGCCTGGCATCACTTCGCCCATGGCTTTGAATGCAGGGTTCAGTGCACCCAACGCCTGCATGTCAGTGCCCGGACGCATGTATTCGTCGCGGTCCAGAATGGTCAGGCCATTCTGGTCTTTCACAGCCACTATGGACTTTTCAAACCGATTATCAGCCCATGCAGCAGCAGCGCGTTTCTGGGATTCAGCAGCCAACTGGTCGGCGTCATCACGGCTAAAGCCATATTCTGTCGCGATAATATCAGCCGAAATCCCCTGCGGAACGAAATAGGTATCCATCGCAATCGACGGATCAACAGCAATCGCAGCGCCGTCCGATCCCATCGCAACGCGGCCCATCATCTCAACACCGCCAGCGATATACGCTTGACCAGCGCCGCCCTTGACTTGGTTGGCAGCCAAATTCACAGCCTCCATGCCTGACGCACAGAACCTGTTGATTGCCAAACCGGGGATAGATTGATCCAACTCAGAGGCTAAAACAGCCGTCCGGGCCAAACACCCACCTTGCTCACCGACTTGGGTGACATTGCCCCAAATCACGTCTTCAACGGCGTGGCCCTCAAGACCATTGCGGTCTTTCAAGGCGTTCAGAATACCAGCAGAAAGGCGAGCGGATGTGACTTCATGCAAAGAGCCGTCCTTGCGGCCTTTGCCGCGTGGGGTGCGAATCGCGTCGTAAATATAGGCTTCGGTCATCGGGATATTCTCCTTTTAGGCGCGGTCGGCGGGTGAGCCGGGCATGAGATCATAAGGGGCTTTCCAGCCGGGCTGGGCAGCAATGGCGTTTAACCAACGGTCGATGTGGGGGTAGTCTGCACGATCAAATGTGAACGGCTCTGGGTAGAACAAATACCCAGCAACGGAGATGTCAGCGATTGTCATGTCTGCAGCGGCAAGCCACGTTGTTGAACTCAATTGGGTCTCTACGACCTGTAACGCGGTTTTCAATCGACCTGCCTGAAAGCTGATCACATCTGCATTGCGACGGTCTTCTGGCATGAAATTCATCATGAAACGCAGGCCTCCGGCAACGCCTGAGATTTTGTGATTGTCAAAAAACATCCAGCGTAACACGTCGCGGCGCTCGGCAGCGGATTTACCACCGAGCTTGCCTGTTTTGGACGAGATGTAATCTTGGATCACGCCAGATTGCGTGAGGACCATGTCACCGTCTTCAAGCACTGGGACTTCGCCCATCACATTGAGATCAAGAAATTCTGGGGTGCGGACGCCACCATTGAAAAAATCGACATAGGCAGGGGTCCATTCTGCTCCGGACAATTCCAAAGTCAGGGCGGCCTTGTAGGCGTTCCCACTTTCGCCAAAGCAGTGCAAAGTCATTGTCATGTCGTGGCCCCTTTCAAGGGTGTGTCCGGCCGCTTGGGTCGGAAAATGAGTTGTTTTGGCGAAATGAAGGCGGACGCTGCGCCCCTTAATCCCCCATTAATGTTAATCGCCTATCATGAACACGCGCGGAACGCAGGAGTGTGTCGTCGCGTGCGAAGTGAAGCCCCATCGTTGCATATCGGATAGCCAAGCCGTGAGGCGCGATGGGGTCGAGCGCAACACCTCATCTTCATTTCGCCAAAACAACTCAAAAATCCAACTGTCATTTCTTTCGTGCTTCCATCTCGGTGTTGAACTGCCTGATGCGAGGCCCCAAAATGTCCGGCTCAACTAGGCGATCAAAGTTCTCAAACACAAAGCTTAACGCTTCTCCCTTGGCCAATCCTGCCTCATCCGCGAACCGCGTCAAGCGGCGATATCCATCCTCTGTCATGGCTACAGGAAAGCGGCGGGTCAGGCGGAAGCGTTTGGGCATCAGCGATCCTTTGCGGGGTAGGGTGCGTGTTTACCACGCACCACCACTTTAGAACTGTGCGGCGTCCAGTGCCATTACAGTATCGGCACCTGTGTTAATACGTGCAAGGTGCATGGCCGTCGCGGGTAATTGACGGGCCATATAATACCGCCCAGTCGCGATCTTTGTCTCAAGGAAGTCGCGATCTGCATCGCCAGCGTCCAAGGCTTCCATCGCGGCTTTTGCCATGCGCGCCCACATCAACCCAAGGCAAACGTGACCCATCATATGCATAAAGTCATACGACCCAGACAAAGCGTTGTTCGGGTTCTTCATGCCATTCTGCATGAAATACATGCCCGCGGCCTGCATGTCCTTTGAAGCAGCTTTCAGCGGCTCAAGGAACGCGGTGTTCAGGTCAGCATTGTCTTCGTTTTCCTTGATGAATGTCTTCACCATGTCAAAGAACGCCATCACGTGCTTTCCACCGTCTTGGGCCAACTTCCGGCCAACAAGATCGAGTGCTTGGACGCCATTTGCCCCTTCATAGATCATCGCAATCCGGGCATCACGGGCGAATTGGGACATGCCCCATTCCTCGATATAGCCGTGCCCACCATAAACTTGCTGGGCGGCTGTTGCGTATTCAAAGCCCTTGTCGGTCAAAAAGCCCTTCAACACGGGCGTCATCAACGAAATCAAGCCATCGGCGTCAGCGTCATTGTTCTTATGGGCGCGGTCAATCAGGGTGCAGCCCCATAATGTGAAGGCGCGTGCCCCTTCAACAAAGCTTTTTTGATCCATCAGGTTCCGACGAATATCAGGATGCACGATCAGCGGATCGGCGGGCTTATCTGGAAACTCCACTCCAGTAACAGCACGCCCTTGAAGGCGGTCATTTGCATAAAAAACGGCGTTTTGATACGCAACCTCAGCTTGGGCATAGCCCTGCAGGCCCACACCCAGACGGGCTTCGTTCATCATCGTGAACATTGCACGCATGCCTTTGTGTTCATCGCCAAGCAGATATCCGGTCGCTTCGTCGTAATTCATCACACAGGTAGCATTCCCGTGGATGCCCATCTTGTCTTCGATCTTCCCGACGCTCACGCCGTTCGGGTCGCCAAGCACACCTTCATCATCGACCATCACCTTTGGGACGATAAACAACGACACACCTTTGATCCCATCAGGACCACCGGGGATTTTTGCTAAAACAAGGTGCACGATATTGTCAGCCAGATCGTGATCGCCTGCCGAGATAAAGATCTTTTGGCCCGTAATCTGGTACGATCCGTCGTCTTGTGGCACAGCTTTCGTGCGCATCAGGCCCAGATCAGTGCCGCAATGCGGTTCTGTCAGGTTCATGGTGCCGGTCCATTCGCATGTGACCATCTTGGGCAGCCATTTTTGCTTTTGGGCGTCGGTGCCGTGGGCGTGGATCGCTGAATAGGCGCCGTGGGTTAGGCCCTGATACATATTGAAGGCCATGTTCGCGGACACAAATGCTTCGTTCGCAGCGGAGCTCATCACATAAGGCAGGCCCTGACCTCCATACTCTGGATCACAATCCATCGCGGTCCAGCCGCCGTCTTTCATGACCTTAAATGCAGCATCAAACCCTTTCGGTGTCCGCACAATGCCATTTTCCAGCACGCAGCCTTCCGTGTCTCCAACTGAATTGAGCGGGGCAAGGACTTCGCTTGCGACCTTACCGGCTTCTTCCAACACGGCACTGGTGAAATCCGCATCCAGATCTTCATATCCCGGGATATCTTGCGCGCTGACGTTCAGCAGGGTGTGCAACACAAACTGGAGGTCTTTTGTAGGGGCATTGTAGATTGGCATTTGCGGGTCTCCTCAGGTTTTGTCTCTTTAAGTGGCGACTACTTTTCCACTGGCTAGATCGGCCAAGCGGGTGGCGCCCCATTTCATTTGTGTCGTCAGCTCCTCGATTGCCACGTTCAGTTCATCGCGCTGTGCGATCATGTCGGCGAGGTGCGTCTTAGCCAGCTCAAAGGTTTGCGCTAGCTGTGTTTGTTGGCTGTCACCCATATGGTAAAGAGCGAGAAGCTGGCGAATTTCCTCAAGACTAAATCCAAAACGCTTACCGCGTAGGATCAGCTTTAGGCGGGCACGGTCACTTTTGGTGAACAGGCGGCGCTGGCCGTCGCGAATGGGAAACAAGAGTTCCTTTTGCTCATAAAACCGCAAAGTGCGGGGGGTTACATCGTATTTCGCGCACATGTCGCGGATGGTCATTGTTTCTTGTGTCATCGTGCGCCTCTGCTGCATTGTTGATTCCTCCAGCCGAGGTGCGCCGTTAGGGATCACCATACAAGCTTTGTTGACGTTAACGTAAACGGAACGTGGCGTCATTTATGAGCTGACGAAAGGTCAGCAAAGCTCACCCTACGTCATGCGCAATAATCTAAGAGGGAGGATCGGGCCACTTTCCCCCTAAAAGGTAGGATGTGAAGTCACGATAAGACACCCGTGGTAAGGTATTCTATACCAGATTCGCCTTATAAAAGGGCTTTGGAGTTATTGCCGAGGTCAAAAGCGGGTCTTGTTATGGTCCCGCAGATATCATGTCTTGAGCAGGCTCAATCTGGGAAATGTGGATGTCCAAAACGACTGATCTAAGCGAGTCTGGACCCAAAAGTGACCCAAGGTCATCCGATATTTTGCGCCGTCAGATCGCGCAAGCGCTGTAATTCGGCCATGGTATCATCAAGCTGGCGCCGCTGATCTGACAGCTCAACTAACTGTTTGTCAGCGAGATTAAGCCACGTTTTCATCTGTGCTTCGGTGCCGTCGTTCTCATAAATCTGGAGCCATTGGCGGATGTCCTCCAGCGCAAATCCAAATCGACGACCCCGCAAGATCAACGTCATCCTTGCCAGTTCTTTACCGCCATAAAACCGTGACCGGCCCTCTTTTTCGGGGCTAAGAAGCTCGATGTATTCATAATACCGCAAGGTGCGCGGTGTGACATCGAACTTTGCACACATCTCTTTAAAGCTCAGGCGGGGTTCAGGCATGTGTGTTCTCCATGACGTCACTATAACGCGCGCTAAAGGCAAGGCAACTTTTCAATCGTTTGGCCTTTGCGCTGAGTGCCGTGCGTGTCACTTAAGAGGCAGCCATTGGAAAAGTAAATCATGACACCACAAAGCCAAGCCGACTTGGTCGCCAAGTTTATCGCAGATATGCCGCACGCAAAGGCCCTGTCGATGACCGTCGAACGCTCCGGGAACGGCGAGGCAGTGATTTCAATGCCTTACGACACGCGCTTTATCGGTGATCCTGAAACGGGTGTGATCCACGGGGGCGCTGT
>JAPKCP010000189.1 GCA_028822885.1 Yoonia sp.
TCACTCCAGCAATGCTTCAATCTCGCGTGTGATAGTCTGAGACATCGGCGATACGCGCGACCTAAAGGTTTCGACAACCTTTCCATCCCGATCAATCAGAACTTTGTTAAAGTTCCATTGCGGCACGAAGCCCACTTCTTTTTGGAGTGACACATAGAACGGATGCGCATCTTCGCCTTTGACGTGTGTGATGCCAGTCATTGGCATGTCGATCCCAAACTGTAGTTCACAGAACTCTTTTACCTCAGCGTCTGTCGCTAGCTCTTGATTGAAATCATCAGACGGGACTGCAAGAACCACCAAACCTTGGTCGCGATAACGGTCATAGAGGTCCTGTAATTCACGATATTGTCTCGTGAATGCACACTGCGATGCGGTGTTCACAACAAGAACAGGCTGTCCGCTCCACTGTGCAATTGAAAGGGTGCCACCATCAATCGACGCAAAAGGCGCATTGAGATCAAGCGCCGACGCTTGAGTCCCAAGTAGCATAGCAACGCTGACGAAAAATGCGCGGATCATGGTCGAATTCCTATTTCCAGTGCTGTGACTATCGCTAGGTTAAGGTAGCCTGTCGTGACCCATTGCCAAGACAGCGCACTGCAACATTATCGCTGTACATTGCCGAGATCGCTGGACGCTTCACGAAGCGCCGCTATCTACCTTTGTATGAAGATATTACCGCAGTCGCCCATTAACCGTCTTTTGACGCTGGCACTTGGAACGTTGCGCCCTCCGCCGGGGGCTGCGCGGATCGCTGTGGCGCTTTCGTATGGTCTGCTGTGTCATACCATATTTGGCCTTGCAGTGCTGGCGATGATTGTCGCGATGTTTTTTGGGATGAGTGAAAGCTTTGGACGCGTACCCGCACCTTGGTCGATCCCAGTAAATATCATATTAATTATCCAGTTTCCTGTGGCTCATTCAGTGTTACTTTCGCCACGTGGTAGTCGGTTTCTGGCAAAGTTAGCCCCGCAAGATTACGGGCAAACGTTGGCGACCACCACGTATGCCATCATTGCATCCGTTCAACTTTTGATGCTTTTCACGCTTTGGACACCCAGTGGGATCGTTTGGTGGCGCGCTGAAGGTGGCATATTCGCTTTGATCTGTGGGCTTTACGCGCTGTCTTGGTTGCTGCTGATGTGGGCAAGCTTTGATGCAGGCGCAGAAGTGCAATCGGGCGCGTTGGGGTGGATGTCGTTGATGCAAAAGATCAAACCCGTGTTTCCCGATATGCCGACCCGTGGGTTGTTCCGCGTCATCCGCCAGCCAATCTATGTGGCTTTCGCGCTGACAACATGGACGGTGCCAATCTGGACGCCTGACCAACTTGCTTTGGCGTTGGGGTTGACGCTCTATTGTCTTGTTGCACCTGTGTTAAAAGAACGTCGGTTTGCACGTCGCTATGGCGACCGATTTGCAGACTACAAGCGCCGCGTGCCCTACGCGTTTCCAAATATATGCAAGGCCGAACATCATGACAAATAACCAACGCAATAAGCTTGATATCTACGATGACGTTGCCGCTGATTGGTGGTCAGATGACATTCGTTGGGTGCGCACGTTGAAGAACCTTGTGCCCGGACGGCTGGCTTGGTTTGATCGCCATATCGATTGGGACGCAAAGATGGTGCTGGATTTGGGCTGTGCCGGTGGCTTTATGGCAGAGGCGATGACCAACAAGGGCGCTAAGGTCACCGGGATCGATCCTGCCGCGCAAGCCATTGCCGCCGCCACCGCCCGTGCAGAGCAAATGGACCAAACAATCCAATACAATGTTGGTGTGGGCGAGAACCTGCCTTATCCCGACGATCATTTTGATGCGGTGGTTTGCGTTGATGTTTTGGAGCATGTCGCTGATCTAGCCAAAGTGCTGGCTGAGGTTGCACGCGTTCTCAAACCCGGCGGGCTATTTTTATATGATACAATCAATCGGAACCCTATCGCCCGACTGGCAACGATTACAATTGCCGAGGACTTGCTGCGTCTTTTGCCAAAAGGAACCCACGATCCCAAGATGTTCATAAAGCCCTTGGAACTGCGTGCTGCACTTTCCAAGGCGGGATTAGTGCCCGGTCCACAAACAGGGCTTGGGCCACGTGGGATGAACCGTCGTGGCGATTTTACCTTTGGGCCGTTACCGTTCAAAACAATCATCTACATGGGGCTGGCGCAGTTACCGGAGTGATCGAGGTGGCCACGTCGTTTGCTCAAAACTGATGCTGATGAGGACCCAAATGGATGGCAAACAGATTTGATCCGCATAGGCCCGGTATTTTACTCACTAAGAGCCGTCTCCAAATCAATCGTTGTAAAGTCTTACTCCGGCGACAGCGACTTCAGCCGTGAATTCACGCCCTATCGCCAGAATACCAATCCGTCTTAGCTGTGCGGGGTCAAATATGGCGTCGGTTTTGTGTGAGACCATTGCATCGAACGGTATTCGCAGTGTCTGCCATTCGGGTTTGGCTGTGAACGCTGTCCGAAAGGATTGCCACGGCTTCGTGAGTTGGTCTGTTCGCAGGCGAAGATCATAGATCGTGTCATTACCGCAAACGTCTATCGCAATTCCATCCCAGTCACGTGCATCGAACCCTGTCCCATCGGGAAGAAGGTCAAAGGCGATCTGGACGAACCCACCATTGTTTTCCAACGAAACGTCACCGTGCAGAACAGTGGCAGTGCGACCGCGAAACATCTCTGTCCGCATGCCGCCTTTGGACACACCACCCATGACTCCGTCAGCCACATATTCCCACTTTGGGCTCATTTCCATCTTTAGCGTATCTCCAAATTGTTTGGTCAGTTATGATGGCACATGGCATAAATAGCGGCAATGTGTCGTAAGTGGCGCGACATCGTTTGAGCCGGTGATCGTGATTAATCGCCATCCCAAAAGGGCACTTTCATTGTGAGATAAGTCTGGATCGCTTCAGTTTGTCAGTGCCTTACTAAATGCAGGCCAGTTCTTGGTCTTGTCGGATGGTGCGGTGGGTTTGCTTATGCTTACCAGCTCCGACACTGGATAAACTGTATGAAACCCTCACAGGATTTATGCAACGGCGTCCCCTAAAACGCCAATTGAATCGCGTTCAGATTAATCCATAATTTTGATGTAAATATAAAGATCCAAAAAACGCCTAAGTGACAAAGATTTGAAGAGCTCGCCTGTTGTGATCTGGAAAGATCTAACCTAGCTTAGGGTCAGTTCGTGAGGTCTTCTCTGTGAGGTTTGGCGACAGAAATTTTATCCGTCGGGGAGCCCTTTTGGGCTGAGAGGTGCGTGCACCGACCCGTCGAACCTGATCCGGGTAATGCCGGCGTAGGAAACGGGTATCACGCGCAGTTCTCAGGCGCTTGCTCATTCTTTCGCTGGCATTCCCCATCTATGATGGAGATTTGCCAATGACGACCCCGATTGCCCTTACCATTGCAGGTTCCGACAGCAGCGGCGGTGCCGGTGTGCAGGCAGATATCAAAGCAATGTCGGCGAACGGTGCATTTGCGGCAAGCGTGATCACCGCCATAACAGCGCAAAATACAACATCGGTGACCCGCGTTCACGAAGTGCCGGCGGATGTCGTATTAGCCCAAATCGAAGCAGTCCTATCAGATCTTCATGTGCAGGCGATTAAGCTAGGTATGCTGTTTTCTGCACCTATTATCGACGCCGTCGCCCAAGGTCTTGTGGAATTTTCGGCCCCGATTGTGGTCGACCCCGTGATGATTTCCAAATCGGGCGATGCGCTTTTGCACAGCTCTGCCGTTGATGCCATGATCAGTAAGGCCTTACCGCTCGCCACGCTTTTGACGCCGAACTTACCGGAGGCTGCGTGCCTTTTGGGCACATCGCAAGCCCACAGTTCCGCAGATATTATCGCCCAAGGCCAACAGCTTTTGGCAATGGGACCAAAGGCAGTGTTGATGAAAGGTGGCCATGCGGCTGGCGACATCTGCACGGACTATTTGATTGACGCAACCGGCGTAGTGGCCACGTTAGCGGCACCACGGGTGCAAACGCGGAACACGCATGGCACTGGGTGCACTTATTCAGCAGCAATCGCCGCACAACTGGCAAAGGGTCAGGACTTACACGGTGCTGTTACGACCGCGCACAGCTACTTGCAGGCTGCAATCAAGGCTGCGGATCAGCTAAGTATTGGCCGCGGCCATGGACCGGTTCATCATTTTCATGGGCAGTGGTGATGCGCGAAATCACAATCATTGGGGCAGGGGTTGCGGGCCTTTGCGTGGCGCGGTGTTTGCTGGATCGCGGGGCACACGTGACGCTGGTTGATCGTCATGCAACGTCCGGACCACAGGCTTGTTCGTGGTGGGCAGGCGGGATGCTTGCACCTTTTTGTGAAGGTGAAAGTGCCGAAGAGCCTGTTGTGCGGTTGGGCCAAGAGGCTGCCGATTGGTGGAGTGTAAGGACGCAAGCAGTTCATCGCTGCGGCTCGCTTGTTATTTCACCCGCGCGCGACAAGGCAGATCTGAATAGGTTCGCACGCCGCACAAGCACATTCCGCGAAGTTGGTGCAGACGAGATTGCGATCCTAGAGCCTGATTTAGGCGGTCGGTTTACCAAAGGGTTGTTCTTTGAAAGCGAAGCACATCTGGCCCCGCGCGAGGCACTGTTCCAATTGCGCGCTGGTTTGGTCGCGGATGGCGCTGTGTTCGCGGTTGCAGATGCCGATCCTGATGACTTTGCACGCCGTGGTCTGACGGTCGACTGTCGTGGGTTTCAGGCGCACGCGCAATTGGGTGAGCTGCGTGGCGTAAAGGGCGAGATGCTCGTGCTGTCATGTCCCGAAATTACTTTGAACCGTCCCATTCGGATGCTGCATCCACGTATCCCACTTTATATTGTGCCGCGTGGTGACGGTGTCTTTATGCTGGGTGCGACGATGATCGAAGGCCAAGCAGGGCGTCATGTCACGGCACGTTCACTGCTTGAATTACTGAGCGCAGCCTACGCTTTGAACCCTGCTTTCGGCGAGGCAGAAGTGCTTGAGATTGGTGTCGATAGCCGCCCCGCCTTTCCAGATAATCTGCCGCGCATTCAGCGTGAAGGTAACCTGATCCGCGCAAACGGACTGTTCCGGCATGGATTTTTGTTGGCGCCTGCGCTGGCCCGAATGGTGGCGGAATTGATTTTTGATAGCAAAATACCAGAGGTGATGAATGAGACTGCAGCTTAATGGTGAAACAATTGAGGCTGCGGCCTGTTCGCTGGCTGATCTGCTTGAGGCGCAAGGCTTTGGTGGGGCTAAAATCGCAACGGCTGTGAACGGTTGTTTCGTGCCGGGCCCTGTCCGCGCTGATCACACATTAGCTGACGGTGACATGATCGAAGTCCTTGCACCAATGCAGGGGGGCTAAAAGATGCGCGATTTTTATGGCGTCACGCTTGCCAACGGTTTCATGCTGGGGACTGCGCAATATCCGTCGCCTGCAATTTTGGCAGACGCGTTCAAACGCAGTGCAGCTAGTGTTGCGACCGTGTCCTTGCGCCGTGAAAGTGGACAGGATCGCGCGGGGCAGGATTTCTGGCAGCTAATCCGCAATCTGAATGTGCATGTTTTGCCCAACACCGCAGGCTGTCATAGCGTCAAAGAGGCGGTGACCACCGCGCATATGGCCCGTGAAGTGTTCGATACCAAATGGATCAAACTTGAGGTGATCGGGGAGGAAGACACGCTGCAACCCGATGTCTTTGGACTGGTTGAGGCGGCGCGGATTTTGACCGAAGACGGGTTTCAGGTTTTTCCGTACACAACCGAAGATTTGGTTGTGGCGGACCGGTTGCTACAGGCCGGTTGTGAAGTGTTGATGCCGTGGGGCGCGCCCATAGGATCAGGTTTAGGGCTCAACAATATCTTTGGATTGCGGGCAATGCGCGCGCATTTCCCGGATGTGCCTCTGGTGATTGATGCCGGACTTGGCTTGCCGTCACAGGCAGCACAGGCGATGGAATTGGGGTTTGATGCGGTTTTACTGAACACCGCTGTCGCAAAAGCAGGTGATCCGGCTGCAATGGCCGAAGCGTTTGCAACAGCAGTTCGTGCAGGTCAATTAGCGCAAGCCGCCGACCCGATGGAGCCGCGCGACATGGCCGCCCCATCCACACCCGTTATTGGAAAGGCGTTTCTGACATGAAGCTGGACAGGTTCTATCCCATTTTTGATAGTGCAGACTGGATCGCGCGTCTTGTGCCGCTTGGCATAAAGCTAGTGCAGCTGCGGATAAAAGACGCAAACCCCGACATGATCCGCGACCATGTGCGCCGGGCGAAATCGGTCTGTGCTGATCATGATTGCATGCTTGTGATCAATGATCACTGGCAAATCGCGATTAACGAGGGGTGCC
>JAPKCP010000190.1 GCA_028822885.1 Yoonia sp.
CCTTCCATAACCATTTGCCCCCGATCTCCAAATATCGAGCAACGACATAGAGGTTTCGTCTTTTACATCAGCATAAACTGCAACGTTTAAAGGTTCTTTCCCAAGCGTGTCGCCCAATGAGATGAGATCACCATTTTCGATTTCGCGATATGCCATGCTATAGGGAATCCACCCCACACCTGTGCCATTCAAGACAAGTTCCTTTATTCCGCTTGAAAATGCGGTCTCACAAACAGGGTTTGAACAGTATCGCGGCGTACCAAAGGGGCGTTCCCCTGCGCTTAGAACCTCACCAAAATAGCTTTCTTCGGGGTAGACGATGGCGGGGGTTCTTGCTGGAATTTCACCATTGGCCCGCACTGAATAGCGCAACGGGCCACCAACCACGGGGACAAGGAAATCCACCCCCCACAGTTCGCGCCGAATGCTGGCACCGAATGGCAAAGGTTTCGCGCTATCCGCCTCGTAACATAGCAGCATGCTTGTATCGCCACGCATAAACATGGTGACGCAATCGCGTAGGTTTGCAGCGCGTAGACGGAATTTAACTGCGGGAAGGGAACGCTTCGCGCGCAGTGCCATGTCCGGGAATGTTGAGAAAACTGGTGCGTGTTGTGCCGCGATTGAAACAGTTGAACTGGCAGGATCAAAATGGGCGATCTTACTCCGCAAATCTTGAAGGCGGGTCACAAGGGCGCGAATTTCGGCCTCGTTTGACATAAGAGATTGGCTGATATCGACCTTATTGGTGCCCCGTTCCAAAACATCCACACCGAGCCAATCTTCAAAGCTGCGGATGCGCCTCGAAAACGCTGGTTGTGTGATGTTGCGCCGTGCCGCCGCGCGGGTGAGGTTGTCTTCTTCCAAAAGCACCAACACGTCTTCTAACCATTGCATATCCATCAACGCATCTCCCTTGCTCAAACAAACAGTATGGGCAGACCAAGCAGAAAGCATTATTTTTCTGAATTAGAATCGCTTTAGCTTTGGCTTAACTCAAATCAAAGGATTTCTGGGCGTGACTGCAACCAATCAGACAACTGAACCCGACACTTCAATTTCTCCCGAAATGACTGTTAGCCTGTGTAAGGAACTGTCGATTGCATTGGCAAAGTTTCCCAAAGTGCGCCTTGGGCATCTGCCCACGCCCTTGGAGCCTATGGATCGGCTTAGTGAGCTGCTTGGTGGTCCGCGACTTTGGGTCAAACGCGACGATTGCACGGGTCTGTCATCTGGTGGAAACAAGACCCGCAAACTTGAATATTTGATGGCCGATGCGCAGCAAAAAGGCGCGGACACCATTATTACCCAAGGTGCGACGCAATCTAATCACGCACGCCAGACAACAGCCGCAGCTGCAAAATTGGGCATGGATTGCCACATCTTGCTTGAGGATCGCACCGGTTCCAACGATCCAAACTACATATTGAATGGCAACGTTCTGCTTGACCGCTTGCATGGCGCATCTGTTTCAAAGCGTGGTAGCGGCATCGACATGAACGGCGAAATGGAAGCCTTGGCCGATAAGCTGACCAAAGATGGGAAGCGCACATATATCATACCCGGCGGCGGCTCTAATGCGATTGGCGCCTTGGGATACGTCAATTGTGCACGCGAATTAACGGAGCAAGCGGTGGGTATGGGGCTGAAAATTGATGCTTTGGTCCACGCAACAGGCAGCTCTGGCACACAAGCGGGTTTGGTCGCGGGTTTGACCGCAATCCAAAGCGACATTCACCTGCTTGGGATCGGCGTTCGTGCGCCGCAAGAGAAACAAGAACAGATGGTTTTTGATTTGGCATTAAAGACTGCTGCATATCTTGGCATTGGCCTTAAGGTCGCGCGCAGCGAAGTGCGTGCGAATTGTAATTACGTTGGTCCGGGATACGGCTTGCCAACCGACGGCATGATCGAAGCTGTCAAATTGCTTGCCCAGACCGAAGGACTTTTGTTCGATCCGGTTTATTCTGGCAAAGGTTTGGACGGCCTGATTGCACAGGTCAAAGCAGGCTACTTCGACGGCATGGAGAATGTCGTCTTTCTGCACACTGGCGGAAGTGCTGCGCTATTTGGCTACGCCGATACCTTCGGCCTAGACGGCTACACTGACTAAAAACAAAAAGACTAAAAACCAACAAAAACGACCAACAAGGAGACTATACTCATGTCATTTAAGACAACACTTATGACCACGGCCTTACTGACTGCTATCAGCGCACCTGCTTTTGCAGAAAACGTCAATATCGGTGTGCCCTCTTGGACAGGTGCGCAAGCCGTCGCGAATGTACTCGGCGCGATTGTCGAGATGCGTATCGGTGGCACGGTTGAATATATTCCCGGCAACAATGCGACGATCTTCCAAGCGATGGATCAGGGCAAAGGCGACATCGACGTACACCCCGATGTTTGGCTGCCAAACCAGCAAAGCTTTACCCAGAAATATGTGGATGAAGCCCAGACTGTCACGCTGTCAAGCAATCCATATGAGGGCAATCAAGGTTTCTGCGTGTCCCAAGATTTTGCCGCAGCCAACAACATTACCGACATTGCCGATCTAGGTCGCCCCGACGTGGCCGCATTGATGGACAGTGATGGCAATGGCAAAGGCGAGATGTGGATCGGTGCACCCGGTTGGGCATCTGCGAATGTGAATGAAGTCAAAACCCGCGATTATGGTCTTCTTGATTTCATCGAACCGATCCGCGCTGAAGAAAGCGTGAAAACCGCTCGTATCAGGGACAGCATCGCAAAAGGCGAAGGTTACGCATTCTATTGCTACAAACCACATGCGGTGTGGTTCATGTTTGACGTCGAAATGCTAAGCGAACCGGCATTTGATGAAGCCAAATACACGATGTTTCAGCCCTCAGATGACGCTGATTGGTACGAGAATTCTTCGGTTGCGACAAAAGATGCGTTGAAGGACGTGCAAATTGCATGGTCCAACTCTCTTGAGGGTCGGTCTCCTGCGATTGCAGAATTCCTCTCAAACTTTGCGCTGACGGCGGATGATGTCTCTGGTCTCGCATTTGAGATCAGTGCAAATGGCCGCGACGCAGCAGACGTTGCCGTAGAATGGGTCGAAGCGAATACAGACCGCGTTGACGCGATGCTTGGCCTTTAATCGGCAACATGACACGCGTTGGCCCGAGCATGTCTCGGGCCAACATATTCCACTGATACCGGCATCACGCCAAGGAAACGGAAGCGATATCCTTTATGAGCGATGCACCCCTCATTGAAATTTCTAATGTTTGGAAGATCTTCGGCGCAAAGCCAGAGGTCGCGTTGCGTGCGATCCGCGAGGAAGGGCTGACCAAAGCGCAGGTTCTTGCCAAATACCATGCAGTTGTCGGCGTCGCTGATGTCAGCCTGTCCGTCAATCGAGGAGAGATTTTCTGCATCATGGGGCTGTCTGGTAGCGGAAAGTCGACGCTTGTCCGTCATTTCAATCGCTTGCTAGAACCGACAGCTGGCAAGATTCTTGTCGAGGGCACAGATGTGATGGGCCTTGGCACAAAGGATCTTCAGACGTTTCGAAACCGCAAGATTGGCATGGTGTTTCAGAATTTCGCACTGATGCCGCACCGCTCGGTTCTGGATAACGTGGCGATGCCGCTTGAGATCAGGCAGATCAGCAAGAATGATCGCATGAGACAAGCCGCAGCGATCCTTGATATCGTTGATCTAGGTGCATGGGGCGCGAAATTCGCACATGAATTGTCTGGCGGTATGCAACAACGCGTCGGCCTTGCGCGTGCGCTTGCAGCTAACCCTGACGTCCTACTGATGGATGAGCCCTTTAGTGCGCTCGACCCATTGATCCGTCGCCAATTACAAGACGAGTTTATTCGGCTGTCGAAAATCCTTAAGAAAACAACGGTCTTTATCACGCATGATCTTGATGAGGCCGTGCGCATTGGTGATCGCATTGCGATTATGCGCGACGGACGCCTTATTCAAACTGGTACAGCAGAACAGATCGTCATGAACCCTGCCGATGATTACGTCGCAGATTTTGTCGCAGGCATTTCACGCCTAAAAGTGGTCCATGCCCATGCAATCATGCAGCCAATTGACGCATATGTGAAACGCAGTGGCCCGCTTGGCGCAGATCTTCCACGTGTGGGTGCCAAGGAAACGCTAAGCACCTTGATCAATCTCGCAATTGATCATGAAAGCGCAATCCTTGTGACTGAAAACGAAAACGATATTGGCGTTATCACACGCTCAGATATCTTGCGCACGGTTGTTGAGGGAACAGAAATGTCATGACTGAAACAAATCAAAATCCGCTTGATGCGACAGATACAGAAGCCGCCATTGCCTACGCAAAAGAGCGTCGCGAAAACATTGCGACGTTTGTGCGCACCAATCCTGATTATTACATCGCTAACTTTGACAAGATTGGTGCGAGCTCAAAATTTACAGCGACCTTTAACCGGTTCGCAGGGCTTTTTGGCCCGGTTTGGTACGGCGCGCGTGGGTTATGGTCATGGGCCTTGCCGTTTCTCATCATTGAGGTTTTAGCGCTTGTTCAAATCTCACGTGGTTTGTTTGGCGACTTGGCAGCAGAGGCCTTTAAACGAATTAGCTCAATCGAAGGAACGTTAGACCTACGGCGCAGTCAACTCGCGGCAGCGATAGAAAGCGGTTCCGACAAAATTGATGTCTACACGCGTACCGTGAAGTCACTTGAAGACGCTATCGGCGGTATCCGCGCCGAGGCCGTCGCATTGTCAGAACAAGGGCTTTTGATCGCCTCAATAGGTCTCGCGATACTGATCATCGTTAAAATTGTTCAGGCAACCGTCGCAAATTGGGCGCTTGAGGCACGTTTTTCAGAGTGGTTGTCAGATCGAACTGTGCGATCAGGCCTGCCAATATCGCAGATCACGTTCAGCGCCATTTTCATGGCATTCATCGCAGTTGCGGCCATGCTGCACTACAGCTTTCCAGACCGGTTCAATCTACTGAGCCAATTCCCAACCAACCCTGAATACCGTTTGAATAGCATCGCTTGGGTTGAAACATTCTTTGCGTCCGCCGTCGCCAACGGTGACGCATTATTCGATTTCATCACCTATGGCATCCGCTTGATCTTAGACGCGCTAGAGTTGGTGTTTGTCAGTACGCCGTGGATCGTCGTGGCAAGCTTAATTGTGTTGCTGACATGGCTTACGGCTGGGGTGCGGACAGCCATTTGGTCAGGTGCGTTCTTAGCCTATATCGGACTGCTCGGGTTTTGGGAAAAAGCCATGACGACGCTTGCCCTGCTTGGAACGGCTGCCTGTTTGTCAATTTTAATTGGTATCCCTTTAGGTATGTTCTGCGCGCGACGAAAACGGTTCTATGCAATCATTCAACCGATCATGGACTTCATGCAAACCATGCCAGCATTCGTCTTTATGATCCCTGTCATTGCATTCTTCGGAACGGGTAAACCTGCTGCCGTCGTCACCACAATGATCTTTGGAGGGACACCTGTGGTCCGTCTAACGGTTCTAGGCCTGCGCGGCGTACCCGAAAGCGTGCGTGAAGCCGCGATCGCATTTGGCGCAAACAAATGGTATCTACTGACCCGTGTTGACCTGCCACTTGCAGGCCCGTCGATCCGCGCGGGTATCAACCAAACGATCATGCTCTCGCTGGCCATGGTTGTCGTTGCATCCTTGATTGGTGCGAAGGGCCTCGGCGAAGACGTCCTCGAAGCGCTGCAATACGCCAATGTCGGACAAGGTATTCTCGCTGGTTTCGCCATTTTGTTCTGCGCCATGATCCTTGACCGGATCGTTCAGGGAAAACGCTAGTGATTCCACTGGTTCTTGTGCACGGCTTCATGGGCGGCAGTGCGCAATGGGATGCGCAGATCGAAGGGCTATCGTGCACGCATGAGATCATCGCACTTGATCTACCTGGATTTGGCAAGAACAACCACTTAGCCGCCATCAATACTATCGGCGGATTCGCAGAGTGGGTTATCGCAGAACTGCGCAAAATGGGCGTCCATAAATACGATCTCTTGGGGCATTCAATGGGTGGGATGATCGTTCAAGAAATTGCGCGCCAAGAGCAAGAACGCATCGAACATCTTTTGCTGTATGGCACGGGAGCGATTGGTATTTTGCCGGGTCGGTTTGAAACCATCGCGCAAAGCAAAGCCCGCGTTAAACAAGACGGCGCACACAAAACCGCGAGGCGTATCGCCGCAACTTGGTTTTTAGAAAGAGAAGCAGCCACTGGATTCGAGGCTTGTGCATCCTTAGCACAGCAAGCCTCGGTCGATGCCATCACCGCTGGCCTTGACGCTATGCAAGC
>JAPKCP010000191.1 GCA_028822885.1 Yoonia sp.
CTTGCAGGCCGCTGAGACAACAATAATTCACTTATAGTTATGCCGATTCAATGCGTTCTTTGTTGCAATACCTGTTCGATCCGACCTTGCGCGGCACCGAGCGCTTCAGGAATGGTTTTTTGCCGTTGCAGCATTAAATAAATTTCGTCCCCAAGAATTGAAACTATGTCTGCAAACTCAGGTATCGGCGGGCGCGGCCAAACTTGCAGTGTGCCGTTCTGTTCCATTTGGTCGATATCTCGGATCATGCTCGATTCTGACTGAACTTCGGGATCTGCACTGGTGGAGAATCGCGGACTGGTCAGACTACCGTGCTGAACATAGAGTTTCATCAACTCGGGTCGCGTCAGATATTCCATCGCTTTCCATGCGATGGCTGTGCGATCACTACTTAGCGACGTAGGGAGGGCAAGAACAAACCCGCCCACTGGCGACACACGTTTCAGTCCGAATTTTGCCGGATGGGACGTGAAGACAACATTGCCCTGAGCAACCGATGCATCGTCCTGTTCAAAATGTGCAGCCCGAATTGACCAGCCATAGGTCATCGCGGCCTTTCCGGCTGAGAAAATGCTAATGCGACGGTCCCAATCACAACGAAGACTGTCGGGATGTGCAAAAGGAAGCAAATCAAGTAAAAACTGTGCCGTTTCACGACCCGCCTCAGTATCGATCAGTGGCCGAAAGTTCTCGACACCAATTGAAGCCGTATCGAAGCCATCTGATCTGGGCGACAGATCGATCACCGGAGATCCAAAATCTGCCAAAGTTTGCATGAAGGTATGGGCCACCGGTGTGCCGCGACCATAGTTCATCACAATACCAGACTGGTCTCTGCGGGCACCATGCAGCGTCTTTGCCGCCTGCAAAAGTTCCTCGGTTGTGCGAGGAATGTGCAGCCCCACTTCGTCCAATAAGTCTTTCCGGCAGAACAGTAACTCCACTGTAGGCTGGATAGGAATTCCATATTGCTCGTCGCGGTGTTGTGCAGCATGCCAAATCGTAGCGTGGAAATCTGATCCACGATACGACTGCTCCTCCAGAAGGTTATTCAGAGGCATGATCACATTGCTATTCGCAAGCTGCCCAATCCATGGCAAATCGACAGCCATAATGTCGTATTTTGATTTTACTCGTTTTTTATTCTCAAAAATTTCTTGGTGGAGCTGGTCCAGCGGCAAATTGGTAAATTCAAATTGAGTTCCACAAAGTTCGTTAAGTGATGGCGTTAGCTCTTTCAGTGTTTTGAACGTCGGGTCGATGGGGCCTAAGACGCGGACAACGCGCTCTTTTCCAATGCCGACGCGCATCGCGTTGGGATAAGATAAAATTCGAGAGGCCATGTAGTGGCCACCGAAATAAAACCCTGCTTCAGAGCCTTCGGATTCATTGCCGCTGAACCCAAAAGTGTCGCCAACCGTGCGTTTGAAATCTACCGCGAAAGCCTCAAATTGCGAGATCAAGTCACGTGTTGGATGCAAAGAGAAGGACTTGCCACTCTTTGATCGAGACCTGCGCAGCAAAAGACCTTCGTCGATTAATTCCCCGATCCGTCGCATCGCCGTTCCGTAAGGCACTCCTGCTGCATCGGCGAGTGATGTGATTGTTAGAAGCTTACCTTCAAGATGCCGCTTCATCGCATAAGCGATGATGTTCCAGCGCGGATCTATCGACGCCAATGCCGACTGCCTGTCGCCTAGCTCGCGCAGGGAACCTGCAAAACTCAGAACGCGAAGAAGCTCGATTCGTGTCATTTGTGATAATCCGTTTTGGACTTTTAAGTATTCTAAGGATTATGGCTCATCAGCAAACCGCAAAAATGTCCAAATCTGACATAGTTGTAATTTAGCGTTTAGCGGGTCTATGCCAAGCTGATCTCAGAAAATGCAAACAAAGGTGAAGCAAATAATGAACGGAGCTGTCACTGAATTTGACTATATTGTGGTTGGTGCTGGCTCTGCCGGGTGTGTCGTCGCTGGGCGACTGGGTGAAGCCGGGCACAAAGTCCTCTTGCTCGAAGCTGGCGGGGCAGACAGAAGCCCTTTCATACATGTGCCGCTTGGCTATTCGATGCTTTATAATAATCCCAAGGTAAACTGGTGCTTTAACAGCGAACCTGAGCCCTTTCTGAACAATCGCCGTCTGTTTCAGCCGCGTGGAAAGGTCATGGGTGGCACTGGGTCAATTAACGGCATGATCTATATGCGCGGCCAACCTCAAGATTTCGATGGATGGAAAGAGCGGGGTTGTACCGGTTGGGGCTGGGATGACGTGCTGCCCTTCTTCAAGAAAAGCGAAGATCAAGAGCGCGGTGAAAGTGAATTTCATGGGGTTGGTGGACCAGTTTCGGTGTCAGACTTGCCGTCGCCACATGCGTTGGGCGAAGCCTTTCATCAAGCGTCTGAAAATCTTGGCGTTCCGCGCAACTCCGACTTCAACGGAAAAACCCAGCTTGGCACTGGCTATGTCCAGACGACCACCCGTAAAGGGCGCCGTTGGAGCACCGCTGCGGGATATCTGCGCGGAGCAGCAATGCAGAACATCCGTGTCGAGACCCACGCGATGACGGAGCGTCTTGTGATCGACGGAAAGCAGATCACTGGAGTAGAGTGGTCGCGCGGCGGCACACGTCACGTCGCCAAGGCGCGAGCCGAAGTTATCTTATGCGCAGGGGCATTTAGCTCACCACAATTGCTTTTAGCTTCGGGGATCGGCCCCGGGGCGCACCTGCGCAAGATGGGTGTCGATGTCGCCCACGAGTTGGCAGGGGTAGGCGAGAACCTTCAAGATCATTTTGGTATCGGGCTGGAGTTCGAATCCACGGTCAAAACAACGGTGAATGATCTCTACAATAACAAGGTGCGCGGTGGCCTACAATTGCTGCGGTACTTGTTGTTCCGGACTGGCCCATTCGCAGATAATGGTAACTATTCAAACACTTTCGTTCACAGTTCAGACGACATCCCAACGCCCGACATGATGGCTACTTTTATGGCTTGGTGCACGACCGAAGACCTTAAGCCGCGACCGTTTTCTGGCTTTACTATTTTGGCTGAACATATGCGCCCGAAAAGTCGCGGGCATGTTCGGCTGAAAGACCCAGATGTGCGCACTGCCCCAGCAATCCAATTCAATTTCTTTGAGCATGAGGAAGATCAACGCGCTGCGATTAATGGGTTGCGCTGGGCACGAAAGATTTCTCAAATGCAACCGATGGCTGACTGTGTTAAGCGTGAAATCTCTCCGGGTCTTGATGTAGAGTCTGACGCAGAAATGACCGCCTATTGCCGCCAAAACGGCCTGTCGTTGCTGCATTCGGTTGGCACCTGCGCAATGGGTGATGGCCCCAACGCGGTCGTCGACACAGACTTGCGGGTTCACGGTTTATCAGGCTTACGGGTGATTGATGCGTCAATCATGCCTCGGATCGTGACCGCAAACACCAATGCCGCAACCATTATGATTGGTGAAAAAGGCGTCGCACATATCTTGCGTAACATCCACATTTGACCATGATGACAGGAGGCGCCAAATGAGAACAATCGGAGTAGCTTTGATAGGGAGTGGGCGGATGGCCCACGTCTATGGCCCCAAAATCAACGCCCATCCGGGTTTGCGGCTTTCTGTTGTGCTCAATCCCAACCTCGCCTCAGCCGAACGGATTGCAGCGCAATACGGTGGCGAAGCCCTAAGCGACCTAGATCAAGCACTTTCTCATCCTGATGTCGATGTAGTCCTGATCGCAACCCCGGCGAATACTCACCTCGAATATATCATTGCCAGTGCTAAGGCGGGGAAGCCGACATTTTGCGAAAAACCCTTGGATCAATCTCTGGAACGGGCTGATCTATGCCTGAGTGCACTCAAGGAACATCCAGTACCTTTTATGGTGGCGTTCAATCGGCGCTTTGATCCTGATATCTCGGCTTTGCAAAAGGCGGTTAAAGAGGGTGGGTTGGGTCAGCTATCTTTTTTAATGAGCACAAGCAGGGAACCTGCACCGCCACAGATTTCTTACATAAAATCCTCGGGTGGTTATTTTGTTGATGCCACGATTCACGACATAGATCTGATGTGTTGGATCGCTGGCGAGCGCCCGACAGAAGTATTTTCGTTTGGAACCTGTTTGACGGACCCCGAAATTGGCAAAATGGGGGACTGTGACACATCGATGACCACGCTCAAGATGCCCTCCGGATGCCTAGTTCACATCAATAATTCGCGTCGCTGTGCCTATGGTTTCGATCAACGAGTCGAAGCCTTTGGTGAAGCTGGACTGTTGCAAACCGCGAACCATCGCGACGAAAATCTGATCCGTTGGGGAGCGGACGCCACAGAAGCGCGTGCGCCGCTCAAACACTTTTTCCTCGAGCGATATGATGCATCGTTTTCATTTGCGTTGGACGAATTTTATTGTGCGGTGACCGAAGGACGTGAACCGTCCTGTACCGTTCAGGACGGTCGAGATGCTCTAGCCATTGCTTTGGCTTGTGATCAATCGCGCAAAAGCGGCATGGCGATAAAACTCGATTGGTGAAGAGGAGTTATGATGAAACCTGAACTACGTGTTGGACTTGTCGGCTCGGGCTTTATGGGCCGCTGTCATGCAAATGCATTCAGATCCGTCAGCGGTCTATTTGATCTGCCGATGGAACCAGTTTGCGACATGTTGGCTGATGTGTCCGATGAGATTGCCAGAAAAAATGGTGCGGCTTTGGGTTTTGGCCGGGCAACCGGGGATTGGCGGCAACTTTGCAATGATCCCTCTATTGATCTGGTCGCAGTAACGGCACCCAATGCCCTGCACGAACCAATCGTGATGGCTGCATTGGCTGCGGGTAAACATGTTTATTGCGAAAAGCCTTTGTCAAACACATTGGAAAGTGCACAACGCATGACGACGGCAGCACAAGACGCGGGCGTCGTGACGATGGTGGGTTTCAATTTTTTGCGCAATCCAATGATCCAGCTCGCAAAGGATTTGATCCAAGCAGGCGAGATTGGTGAGGTGTTCGCCTTTCGTGGGCGGCATGCAGAGAATTACATGGCTGATCCTGATGTCCCACATTCTTTTCGCACCGATCCAGACGGCGGCGGCGCGTTGGCCGATATTGGTAGCCATATCATCTCCATGGCGCGCTATCTTCTGGGGCCAATCACGCAGGCCAACGGGCAAAGCCGCACTATCCACAAGACCCGCCCCATAACGTACGGATCGGCAGAGAGATCGCCCGTTCTTGTCGATGACGTGACTTTTGCGCTGGTCGAGTTTGCCAGTGGGGCCGTCGGAACGATTGAGGCGAATTGGGCCGCGTCAGGTCGGACCATGGATCTGTCATGGGAAATTACTGGAAGCCAAGGTGCATTGACCTTTAGCCAAGAGCGCATGAACGAACTGCGCCTTTGCAAGGGGGCAGGGGGCGGGCGAACCACTGGGTTTACTAAGATTGAAGCTGGCCCAAGCCACCCACCGTATAACAATTTCTGCCCCGCTCCGGGGCATCATCTGGGATTCAACGATTTGAAGGTCATCGAAGTTGCGCAATTAATCGGAGCTATTGGCGGCGGCATTAATCCTGGCCCAGATTTTGAGGAGGCGCTAGAAGTACAAAAAATAGTCTCAAGGATCGCAGCGTCCTGCCTTTAATCCAAATATAGAGTCCACTCCGGTAACTAAGTTTGGTGCAGCGGCATTATCTACATTCTCGCCAATGTGGCTTTCTGTACGTGGTAGCAGGCAACCTGCAAGGTGCTATCCTGGTAGCCCTCAAATTCACTGGATGCCAGCTTCTGCGTTGTGGCGTTGGAAAATGCGATTATTAAACATAGAAAGCCAGAAATAATGAATATGCGTTAGGGCAGCGGCACTCCCCCCATTTGTGGGGCCGTTTGAAACTAGAATGACGCGGCCATTTTGTATTGGTTCAGCTTCAGAGCGGGTGTTACGCCGCCAATACCCATATTGGGGCGGTCCACTGCCTGGCAGAGCATACGACGTATGTCCCGAGAGGGATTGTTGTAAGTCCGCAGCCATTGTGTGGCGTAATCTTGCACCTCCTGAATGCTATGAAAGATATTGACCCCAAGCCATTCATTCGTTGCCCGGCAGTCGATGCAAAGCATCGATGAGAGGGGCGCACTGTCCGATTGTACCGCGCGATAAAAGCGTTCTGCTGCGGCTTGCCCGGTTGGATGTAGCATAGAGTGATGTGATGCTTTGACGCCCATTTGGACTTGTCACGGTTCTGTTCCGGCCCAATGCTCTCATTTTAAGCGGCTTTAC
>JAPKCP010000192.1 GCA_028822885.1 Yoonia sp.
AGGTTGTTATGACTTGTGTCAATGTGCCCTTTGAACTGTGTTTGCGCAAAATTGTGCGCACCAACAACCACATGGCCAATGCCGGCGGTGTTCATAAAATGAAGCTTGATGGTTTGATGGTCTCCTAGCCGGGCCGTTGCACGCCACGTTTTCCGAGGTGCGGGATGGTACCGCTGATGGCAGCTGTCTTTGTCTTTAAAGAATATGTGCATTCCGCACTTGGGGCCGCTGATTTTAACCTGCGGATTGCGGTGCTTTCGGACGGATCAACGGTCAAAAAAGACGATGGGTTCGCGATGCAGGCTGATCCTTCGCCTACTTCAAAATGTGTAAGACACAATAAAGGCCGGTGGGGCTTATCCCTCCCGGCCTAATTCGTTGCGTCGAACACGTGCGTTGCTCAGCGTGTGATCCGACCGATGGTGTCCACGTCAGCGTATGTCAGACCAATGTCATCAAGTTCGCGCATGGTCAGCTTGGTGAGTGCTTTGCGTGTGATGCGCGCATCATTCCAAGTTGTGAATGTAGCAACCATGTCGGTGAAGACAGTTGTGATCCGGCCTGCGTTTAGGACGGCGACGGGGCGTGTGGTGTCAAAAGCGGCCATGGCCATATTCCTTAGTTGATGCTGCGGTGCAGCGTTGTTATTCAATACATGTCGTTTAGGAGTGTTCAGAGGCTGGCGATAGTCCCAATGTTGCATAGGTCGTATGCGTTTTTAGAATGCCTGTAAATTGAGCGAAAATTTATTAAAGTATAATTAAAACATGTGCTTATGTCATCATTTTTCGATCTGACATGTGTCACATTTGGGCACCGCTGCTTTTGAAGTGATACATCTGCGACACTGCGATGCCGTGCATACCGTTTTCAGTTCTGGCTTGGTATATGTTCGCCTTTTGTGCTAACGGTAAAAAAACGAAATTAAGGGCATCAAATGCGTGTTTTGGGAATCGATCCGGGTTTGCGCAATATGGGCTGGGGTATTATAGACGTATCTGGCAGCCGCATGGTGCATGTCGCCAACGGGGTTGCGCATTCGACAGGCACCGATTTGGGCGTCAGATTGCTGTCGTTGTACGAGCAGCTGACCGACGTGATCCACAAATACGCCCCCGAAACGGCGGCAGTTGAACAGACGTTTGTGAACAAGGATGCTGTTGGCACGCTGAAGCTGGGGCAGGCGCGCGGGATTGCGATGCTGGTGCCTGCGAAGGCTGGGCTTGATATCGGCGAATATGCCCCGAATGCTGTGAAGAAGGCTGTGGTTGGTGTTGGTCACGCAGCGAAGGCCCAGATAGATCATATGGTTAGGTTGCAGTTGCCCGGTGTCGATATTGCTGGACCCGATGCCGCAGATGCGTTGGCGATCGCCATTTGCCACGCCCACCACCAACAGTCAGCGAACCATTTGGCACGGGCTATCGCAAAGGCGTCGGCATGATTGGCAAAATCTCTGGGATAATTGATTACCGCGGCACGGATCATATTCTGATCGATGTGCGCGGCGTTGGGTATATCGTCTATGTCTCGGACCGCGTGAAAGCTAGCTTACCTGCGAATGGTGAAAGTGTTGCGTTGTTTACTGATCTTCTGGTGCAAGAAACGAATTTGCAGTTGTTCGGATTTAACTCTCTTGTTGAAAAGGAATGGCATCGTCTGCTGATGTCCGTCCAAGGGATTGGGGCCAAAGCGTCGCTGTCCGTTCTTGGTACGCTTGGTGCGGAGGGTGTCAGCCGTGCAATTGCGCTGGGCGATTGGAATGCAATTGCGAAGGCCAAGGGTGTTGGGCCGAAGACGGCGCAGAAGGTGATTCTGGATTTAAAAGACAAAGCCCCGGCCGTGATGGCAATGGGTGGGACCTTGGCTGAGAATTTGAATGATGATGTGCTGGAGTCTGTTGATTTGCCGAAACGCAAACGCGTGGCGGTGCCGAAAGCCAACCCTGCCCAGCCCGAAGCATTGTCAGCGTTGGGAAACTTGGGGTACGCGCCGGGTGACGCGGCTGGTGCTGTCGCTGAGGCATTGGGGGCAGAGCCTGATTTGCAGACAGCTGGCCTAATTCGTGCCGCCTTGAAGCTGCTGGCCCCAAAGGAGTAAGGGGTGTCTATGCAAGAGCCGGACCCAACATTACGCCCTGAACCCCAGCCTAGTGATTCTGATCGCGCGTTGCGTCCGCAAACGCTGGATGAGTTTATTGGTCAGCAGGCTGCCCGCGCCAACCTGAAGGTGTTCATCGAAAGCGCAAAAATACGCGGTGAGGCGATGGACCACGCGTTGTTCCACGGACCACCCGGCTTGGGTAAAACGACGCTTGCGCAGATCATGGCGCGGGAGTTGGGGGTGAACTTTCGGATGACTTCTGGACCCGTGCTGGCCAAGGCTGGGGATCTTGCGGCAATTTTGACAAATTTAGAAGCCCGCGACGTTTTGTTCATTGACGAAATTCACAGGCTGAACCCCGCTGTTGAAGAAGTCCTGTACCCGGCCCTTGAAGATTTTGAGCTTGATCTGGTGATCGGTGAAGGGCCAGCGGCCCGGACAGTGCGGATTGAATTGCAGCCCTTTACACTGGTGGGGGCTACGACCCGGATGGGGTTGCTGACAACACCCTTGCGTGACCGGTTCGGGATTCCAACGCGGTTGGAGTTTTACACGGAAGATGAGTTGCACGAAATTGTGACGCGTGGTGCCCGATTGATGGGCGCCCCTGCGGCTGATCTTGGGGCGCGCGAGATAGCAAAACGTGCGCGCGGAACGCCGCGAATTGCAGGGCGTTTGTTGCGACGTGTGGTGGATTTTGCGGTTGTTGAGGGGGATGGAACTGTCACGCAAGCGATTGCTGACATGGCGCTGACGCGTTTGGGTGTTGATCATCTAGGGCTTGATAGTGCTGATCGGCGGTATTTAAGATTGATCGGTGAGCAATATAGCGGTGGGCCGGTGGGCATTGAAACGCTGTCGGCGGCGCTCAGTGAAAGCCGCGATAGTTTGGAAGACGTGATTGAACCGTATTTGTTGCAAAAAGGGCTGATCCAGAGGACCCCGCGTGGGCGAATGTTGGCACAGGGTGCGTGGACGCACTTGGGATTGAATGCGCCCAAGGGGCAGTCGAATATGTTTGAGTGAGGCGTTTGATGCCTCCGGCGGGAGTTTGTACGGCCAAATGAAGATGGAAGCAGATCAGATTGCGGCGTTGTTTACCCGCGCGGATGAGACGTATTTATGTGCGCGGTGGGGGCGACCAATTGTGCCGGTTGTGTTTGGTGTCGATGATGCCACGCTTTCAGTTTTTAAGGGCGCGATAGAGGCTGTCGTTGTTTTGGCTGGTCACAAGATGGACGAGACTGACATGGAATTGGGTGCAAACCTGATGGTGTTTTTCTGTCGTGATTGGGACGAAATGCCAGAGGTGCCGCACTTGGATAAGCTAGTGCCAGATTTAGGGCCGCTGGTTGATAAGTTGAAGGCTGCTGATGCCAATCAATATAGAATTTTTAGGTTTGATGAGACGGGCGCAATTCAAGCGGCGTTTGTATTTTTGCGGATGGATGAACATCTAGAGGCCGTGTCGGCGGATACGTTGGCTTTGTCCCAAGCTGTTCAGACGATTGTTTTGTGGTCGGACATGGCGTTCCGCGAGACGTCGCCGTTGGCTGTTGTAAGTGAGCAAACTGTTTTGCGCCCTGATATTGCTGGTGTTATTCGTGCGGTTTATGATCCAGTGATGCCTGCTGTGGCGCATGACCCATCCCATGCATTGCGTCTGAGCGCCCGGATCGGGGATGTACAGTGAGCCATGCTTTTCCCTTAAAGGTTTATTATGAAGATACGGATATGGGTGGTGTTGTTTATTATGCCAATTATCTGAAGTTCATTGAGCGGGCGCGATCTGAGATCGTGGAAGAGTTGGGTGTCGATCAACTTGCCATGAAAGTGGATGGTCTCGTGTTTGTTGTGACCCGTGTCGTGGCTGATTATTTGTCACCTGCGAAAATGGGCGATGTTTTGTCCGTAAAGACAGAACATCGGGCCACATCTGCGGTCCGCTGGGTATTTGATCAAGCGGTTTGGCGCGGTGACCAGTGCTTGTTTAGGGCAGAAGTGACAGCGGTTTGCATGACCGCTGCGGGGCGTCCGGTACGGCTTCCGGCGGAACTTCGCGTACAATTGGCGTAAACACTAAAAAATCGTGATAAATTGTTCCGTGGATTTTGTAATCTACCTGCGTTAACACTATCTGCAACAGAGCCCGATAACGGGCCCAACGGGCAGAGCAGGTATATGGAACAAGACTTCACAATGTGGGCGCTTTTTGCGCGCGCGACTATTACGGTCAAGCTGTCGATGATCATGCTGGTGGCCGCATCTTTGTGGTGCTGGGCTGTGATTGTGGACAAAATTATTCAATATCGCAAAGCACGCCGAGAGGCTGAAACCTTTGACCGTGCGTTCTGGTCGGGCGAACCTTTGGACACGTTGTTTGATCAGATTGGTGCGAACCCACGTGGTCAGAGTGAGAAAATTTTTGCGTCTGGCATGTTGGAATGGCGGCGGTCCCATAAGCAGGATGGCAATTTGATTGCTGGCGCACAATCCCGGATCGATCGTTCGATGGATGTGATGATCGCAAAAGAATCAGCGAAATTGCAAAAAGGTTTGCCCGTGTTGGCAACGACTGGATCGACTGCGCCGTTTGTGGGTTTGTTCGGAACGGTTTGGGGCATCATGAACGCGTTCATCGGGATTGCTCAAGCGCAGAACACAAACCTTGCCGTGGTTGCACCCGGTATTGCTGAGGCACTGTTGGCGACTGGTTTAGGTCTGATAGCCGCAATTCCCGCCGTTATTTACTATAATATACTCAGCGCTGATGCGGACCGGATTATCGCTGGGTATGAAGCCTTTGCTGACGAATTTGCGACCATTCTCTCACGTCAGTTGGATTCCTGATATGGGCGCGGGTGCTATGAAATCAGACGATGGTGGCGGACGTAGACGCCGCCGCCGCTCGTCACGCACGCTGCCGATGTCTGATATTAACGTCACCCCGTTTGTGGATGTGATGTTTGTGTTGCTGATTGTCTTTATGGTTGCGGCCCCGTTAATGACGGTTGGTATTCCTGTGGAACTGCCAAAGACCAGCGCCAACGCGCTGCCGTCCGATGATGAAGAACCGTTAACGGTCACGATCGCCGCAGATGGGCGCACTTTGATCCAAACAACAGAGACGTCTCGTGATGACCTTGTTGTCAAGCTTACAGCGATTGCTGCAGAGCGGGACTCTGATCGTATTTTCCTACGCGCAGACGGTGCGAATGCGTGGGCGACTGTTGCAGAAATCATGGGTGAATTGAACGCAGGTGGTTTTTCGAACATCGGTTTGGTTACGGACATCGCCCAACCGGACGCGGGCGAGTAAGCCAATATGGCGACAACGGGCACATTTGTATCGACGATCGGGCACATCGGCCTTGTGATCTGGCTGATATCCGGATGGGGGTTCAGCGTGGACCCACTGTCCTTTGAGGTGTCTGAGATGTCGGTCGTGTCGGGCGAGGAATTTGCCCGAATTGTAGCTGCCACAACGCCGCAACCCGGCACTGCTGATCCCTTGGCGCCGCCTGTCCCTGAGTTGAATGATACTGCCCCTGCGACCCAAAGCGTGTCTGAAGATGCGCCCACCCCAACACAGCCTGATGTGGTTGAGCCGCCAGTGGATGAGGTCCCAATAAGTAGGCCGGAAACCCCAGCAGAGCCTGTGGATGTGTCTGACGCCATTCCAGAATTGCCGCCTATGCCCGAAACTCCGACACTTGGTGCCCCAGATTTGGCTGTGTCACCGCGCCCGCAAGAGCGCCGCGCCGACCGGATTGCGCCGACCCAAGTGGCCCCGCCTGACGTGGATGTGGCTGTGTCTGAGATTGAGACGGCAAGCGCTGCTCGTGCGCAAGACACCCCTGCAGAGGTGGTCGAAGAAGCGGTTGAAGAAGCCGCGCCCGAGGAAACAGCCACTGCGATTGTGCCAGAGGATGCGGTGCCATCTGGAGCAGTTGAAACCTCGGTCCGTCCCTCCGTGCGTCCGAACCGTCCAGAACCCGCGCCAGTGACCCCGGCTGAGACATCAACAGCGTCGAGCGATAGTGTCGATGATGCGGTTGCCGCCGCAATTGCGGATGCTGCTGCGCCTGATGTGCCGCAAGGTCCCCCGATGACCGGATCAGAGCGTGAAGGTTTCCGCGTTTCTGTTAACCGGTGCTGGAATGTTGATC
>JAPKCP010000193.1 GCA_028822885.1 Yoonia sp.
GGTTGAGATGCAAAAGCGTTAACGTCCCCTCCGAACCCGTTTGGGGAAATGTTTGCACCGCTCGCTTTGTTGGGCTATCGCATCCTCAAATCATGGGGGATCAGATCATGACCATCAAAAACGGCCTGACATATGCAGACGCGGGCGTTGATATCGACGCGGGCAACACCTTGGTTGAGCGGATTAAGCCTGCTGCCAAACGTACGAAACGGTCTGGCGTGATGGCCGGATTGGGTGGTTTTGGGGCTTTGTTTGATCTCAAAGACGCGGGTTACGTTGATCCGGTTTTGGTCGCGGCTACGGACGGTGTTGGTACGAAGCTGCGGATCGCGATTGATACTGGCAACGTTGATACCATTGGCATTGACCTCGTGGCGATGTGCGTCAACGACTTGGTCTGTCAGGGTGCTGAACCATTATTCTTCCTCGATTATTTCGCGACTGGAAAACTTGAGCTTGAGTCTGCAACACGGATTATCAACGGGATCGCTGCGGGCTGTGAAGCCTCTGGATGTGCGCTTATTGGTGGTGAGACAGCTGAGATGCCGGGCATGTATCACGATGGTGATTTTGATCTTGCGGGCTTTGCGGTTGGCGCGATGGAACGTGGTCGTGACCTTCCGCGCGGTGTGGCTGAAGGTGATGTCTTGCTGGGGCTCGCTTCTGACGGCGTGCATTCTAACGGCTATTCTCTGGTGCGCCGTATTGTTGAGGCAAGCGGTCTGGCATGGTCGGATGACTGCCCATGGGGCGAGGGGACTTTGGGCGCTGCTTTGCTCACCCCGACTCGGCTTTATGTGAAATCGACGCTGGCGGCTGTGAAAGAAGGATCAATCCACGGATTGGCCCATATCACGGGTGGTGGTTTGACGGAAAACTTGCCGCGTGTGCTTCCCGAAGGGCTTGGCGCTGATATTGATCTTGGTGCGTGGGACTTGCCGCCAGTGTTCAAGTGGTTGGCAGCGACTGGCGGAATGGCTGAGGCTGAGTTGCTGAAGACGTTCAATGCTGGGTTGGGCATGGTTGTGATTTGTCCGGCAGATCAAGTTGAGACAGCGATGGCGACGTTGACGGCAGGCGGTGAGACTGTGTTTGAGATTGGCACAGTGACGGCGGGCGAGGGCGTCCGCTATACTGGATCGCTGCTGTGACAAAACGGGTCGCGATCCTGATTTCGGGTGGCGGCTCTAATATGGTGGCTTTGGCTGAGGCGATGGGCGGTGATTATCCGGCGCAGCCCTGTTTGGTGCTGGCCAATGATCCGAATGCCGGTGGATTAGCAAAGGCGCAAGCGATGGGAATTCCTGTCGCTGTTGTAGATCACCGTAACTTTAAGGGCGATCGGCATGGCTTTGAAAACGAGGTACAAATTGCATTAGAAGCCACTGCACCGGACTTGATCTGTCTGGCTGGCTTTATGCGGATTTTAACGCCTGAGTTTACGGCCGGTTGGGCCGGACGTATGCTGAACATCCATCCGTCGTTGTTGCCGAAATACAAAGGCTTGCACACCCATGCGCGTGCCTTAGCGGCTGGTGATGCAGAACACGGCTGTTCGGTACATGAGGTCACAGGCGAATTAGACGGTGGCCGGGTTCTTGGTCAAGCGCGTGTTTCGATCTTACCGGGCGATACGCCTGATGATTTGGCAGCGCGGGTTCTACCGTTAGAACATCAACTTTACCCGGCTGTTTTGAAACGATTTGCACTGGGTGACCTTACACCCATCACGCTTGGTGGGACTTGACCTTTTCAAGCCTTCTGTGATCGCCTATCATGACATACCCAAGGTTTGGGCGGCACAAAAAGACTGAATAAAAAGAGACCAGCCCACATGAAAACAATCACCACGACTGACGCGCTCGCAGCTTTCTGTAAAGAGGCCGCGAAACGGGCCTATGTGACTGTTGATACAGAGTTTTTGCGAGAGCGCACATATTATTCCAAGCTGTGTTTGATCCAGCTGGCTTATCAAGATGAGCATGGAGACGATGCGGTTTTGGTTGATCCTCTGGCCGGTGAATTGTCGCTGGAGCCGCTGTATGATCTGTTTCGCGACCATGGTGTTGTCAAAGTCTTCCATGCAGCCCGACAGGATCTTGAGATCTTCTATGTCGATAAGGGCGTTATTCCTGAGCCTTTGTTTGATACGCAAGTTGCGGCGATGGTCTGCGGATTTGGTGAGCAGGTTGGCTATGAAACTCTGGTCCGTAAGATTGCAAAAGCTGATCTTGATAAGTCTTCGCGTTTTACCGATTGGTCACGTCGTCCTTTGACAGACGCACAGGCGCAATACGCAGTTGGTGATGTCACCTATTTGCGTGATATTTATGAATTTTTATCTGCGCAATTGGCCAAATCTGGTCGTGCGAAGTGGGTTCAGGAGGAACTGGGTGTCCTGCAGGACCCAGCCACCTATGAGGCGGACCCAGATGACGCTTGGAAGCGCGTCAAAACACGCAACAGCTCGGGCCGTTTTTTGGGAATCGTCCGCGAATTGGCGCGATTCCGCGAAACTTATGCGCAAGAGCGGGATGTGCCACGCAGTCGTGTCTATAAAGATGATGCTTTGGTTGAGCTGGCCTCAACAAAGCCCCAGTCCGAGCAGGATTTGGGGCGTTCACGTTTGTTGCTGAGAGAAGCCCGCCGAGGCGACATTGCTGAAGGTATTTTGACGGCTGTCAAAGTGGGTTTGGCCGTGTCAAACGATGCGTTGCCCGTGGTGGATACGAGTCGCGCAAAGATGCAGGTGAACCCTGCGATTGCGGATATGTTGCGCGTGTTGTTGAAATCGAAGTCTGAAGAGGAAGGCGTTGCACCCAAGCTTATTGCATCGTCAAGTGATCTTGATGCTTTGGCTGCCGGTCACCGCGATGTCATGGCGTTGCGCGGGTGGCGCAAAGAAGTCTTTGGCAGCGATGCATTGCTTCTGTGTGATGGTAAGATCGGCCTCAAAGTTGACGGACAAAAGGTTGTGCCTGTGACCCTCTGACGCTTGGGCTGGACGTTTGTGTCAGCCGCACCTAAATCAAGCATATCTACAGGAGCGCAGTAATGGCCACCGAAGCATTTGAAGACATCGCAGAGACCTTTGAATTCCTTGATGATTGGGAAGACCGCTATCGTCACGTCATCGACATGGGCAAAGCAATGCCCGTCATGGATGATGCGCTGAAAGTGCCAGCCACGAAGGTAGATGGCTGTGCCAGTCAAGTGTGGTTGCAGCCCCGGATCGCTGACGGCAAATTCTATTTTGATGGTGATAGTGACGCGATGATCGTCAAAGGGCTGATCGCTGTGTTGCAAGCACTTTATACAGGCGTTCCGGTTCAAGATATTGCTGCTGTTGATGCCCGTACCGAGTTGGGACGTCTGGGCTTAAACGATCATTTATCTGCGCAACGATCAAACGGGGTACGTGCGATGATAGAGCGTATTCAATTGGTTTCGGCGGGGTAAAAGATTTTTTAGCCCAAGCCAGTCAGTGCCGTTTCTAGATCACCGTAACCTGTGAAGCGGCGCTCAAATGGCAGATTGAAACGTGCGGCACATGCTTTGGCTTTTTCTGTCAGTGCTGGGTCGTCAGTCTGCGCTTGATAAACGAGCTTTGTGTAATGCCCAAAGTACATGTCTCGCAGCACGTCAAAACGGTCAGGGTATTTCGCAAAACCTAATGGTTCCCAGACGAAGGAATCAAATTGCCGGACAAGGAAATCGGTAAGGTAAAATGCTGTCATTTCGTCTTTGGCCGCAAATGCCTCATCGCCCTCAAAGAACGAATAGCAATGTGGACCCGCGAGCATTTCAACACCAAGCTCCTGGCAGGCCGTCGCGAGTTGTCCACCAGTTCCGCAGTCGGCGTAGACTACGAATATCTTAGCGTAAGTGTCACGGTATTTGGCGACGGCCTCACGTACGGCGGGTTCAATTTTGTCGGGGGTGTTGTGATAGATTGCTGGCAGGCATTGTAAGTCGAGGTGGGCCAACCCATTACGCTCTGTCACAGCTAGAATTTCACGTGCAAGCGCCCCACATGCCAACATCAGGATGCGGCCTTCGTTTGGGGGCGCGTCGCGGATCATCTGGCGCGTTGGCTAAGGTAAAGACGTAGCGCCACCAAACAGATCAGGATGACCGAGATAACGGGTGTTGCTGGCATTGCGCTGATGGCCCAAGCCGTAACAGCCCCCGCGATGAGGACCGTTGCGATGATAAGGGCAAATAGCTGGTTTGGCATGATAAGTTCCTCGATGGTTCCCTAATGATATGGGGTCTAATCGGGGCGTTACAATCAGGCCATCACGCCCGCTTGGTTATGTTTACGCGCCATAAAGGTTTTTGCTGTTTCAACGGCAACGGCTGCGTCGCGACAGTAGGCGTCGGCCCCAATTGCTTTGCTGAACTCTTCATTGAGCGGTGCGCCACCGACGAGCACGATGTAATCTTCGCGAATACCTTTTTCGATCATCGTGTCGATCACGACCTTCATGTAAGGCATCGTGGTGGTGAGCAGGGCGGACATACCTAGAATATCGGGTTTTTCCGTTTCCATCGCCTCAAGATAGCCTTCGACAGCGTTGTTGATGCCAAGGTCGATGACTTCAAAGCCAGCCCCTTCCATCATCATGCCCACAAGGTTCTTGCCGATGTCATGGATGTCGCCTTTGACAGTGCCGATAACCATCTTGCCAACCTGCGGTGCGCCAGTTTCAGCAAGAAGCGGCTTTAGAATGAACATGCCACCCTTCATTGCATTGGCGGCAAGCAGCACTTCTGGTACAAACAGGATACCGTCGCGGAAATCGTGACCAACGATGGTCATGCCGCCAACAAGCGCCTCGGTCAGGACCCGGTAGGGTGCCCAACCACGCGCCAGAAGAAGGTTTACTGATTCCTCAATTTCTTCCTTCATGCCGTCGTAAAGGTCATCAAACATCTGTGCGACAAGGTCTTCGTCGTTGAGTTCGGACAGGATAATATCGTTTTCGTCGGACATGAGTCAAGTCTCCGGTAGAATGTGGCATTTTGCCCTATACCGATATTAATGCGATAAACCGTCTAAATCTATTGAACTTTTCGCGACATCATTATGAACAATCCCGACCTTTTGTTGTAAATGTTCTTGTAACGTTCTATGATTGCGAATGTCTAAGTATAATTTGCAACCGCAGCATCGCACACCCGGTAGGGCTGCCACCTCGAATCCTGATAATCGCTTTGATCGTTTTACGAACGAAGCGGTTGATGATGGTTGGGGACATACTGATGAATTGCCGGTGTTGCGGACATCTGTGCGTGATGAAACGCCACGCAAAGTCATTACCCGCAACACGTCACCTGACCTGTCATTTGATCGCTCTATCAACCCATATCGGGGTTGTGAGCATGGGTGTATTTATTGTTATGCGCGGCCAAGCCATGCGTATCTTGGCCTGTCCCCGGGCCTTGATTTTGAAACGCAGTTGATTGCCCGCCCTGATGCGCCAGACATATTGCGGGCTGAATTGTCAAAGCCGTCTTATGTTCCTGATACGATTGCCATTGGGACAAATACCGATCCGTATCAGCCGATTGAACGGGACCGTCAAATTATGCGCCAGATCCTAGAGGTTTTGGCAGCGTTTAATCATCCCGTTGCCATTGTGACAAAGGGTACGCTGATTGAACGTGACATTGATATTCTTGCGCCGATGGCCGCCAAGGGATTGTTGCGTGTTGGGATGACGGTAACAACGCTTGATGATCATACATCGCGCGCGATGGAGCCGCGTGTGCCGCTACCTGCAACACGGTTGCGCACGATCCGGCGGTTAACGGATGCGGGCATTCCTGTCAGGGCCATGGTGTCGCCAGTTGTGCCAGCTTTGACCGATCATGAGTTGGAGGCGATTGTGACCGCTTGCGCGCAGGCAGGGGCCGTTGCCGCATCGTCGATCGTTTTGCGCCTACCTCGCGAAGTTGCGGGTTTGTTTCGGGATTGGCTGGAAGAGGCGTTTCCGGACAGGGCCGCACGCGTGATGGCGCGTGTGCGCGAATTACATGGCGGTCAGGACTATGATCCTGCTTTTGGCACCCGAATGACTGGTCAGGGTGAATGGGCGAACCTTTTGCAGCAACGGTTCCGCTTGATCACGCGCAAGCTTGGCTTAGATCGTCGTTTGCCAAAGTTACGCGCTGATCTTTTTGCGGTACCACCAAAGGTGGGTGATCAATTAGCGTTGTTTTGAAACTTTGA
>JAPKCP010000194.1 GCA_028822885.1 Yoonia sp.
GCGTGTCGGATTCGCAATGGCAGTTTGTGCCACTACAGGCTAACAAGCGCGCAAGGGTTGCTGCGATGGCGTCGCTGCTGATCAGCTCTAAATGTCCTGAACGCCGGGGCCTTACGCTTAAAGGTCTGACACATGACAACACGTAATCAATTTCACCGTTTTCACCAAGGCGAAAAAACGCTCGCTTTCTCTGACGCGGAATATGA
This sequence comes from Yoonia sp., assembly GCA_028822885.1. Classification (GTDB taxonomy): domain Bacteria; phylum Pseudomonadota; class Alphaproteobacteria; order Rhodobacterales; family Rhodobacteraceae; genus Yoonia. Next base: position 207 of record JAPKCP010000194.1, read on the forward strand.
GGCTCGTATCGCTGGCCTGCGCGAAACAATGGCGATCAAAGGGATCGATGCCTGCGTTCTGACGTCGATGCATAACATCGCTTACTACTCTGGCTTTCTTTACTGTGCGTTTGGTCGCCCATACGGCCAAGTTGTGACCGCAACTGAGACGGTCACGATTAGCGCTGGCATTGATGCTGCCCAACCTTGGCGTCGCTGCTTTGGCGACAACATCACCTACACAGATTGGGAGCGTGACAATTACTGGCGCGCGATCTTGTCCATCACGGGGCCGGGCAAGGTCATCGGTTATGAGATGGATCATCTCACCATTCTGCAATCTGAAAAACTAACGTCGTTCTTGTCACCTGCCATGATCCTTGATGTGTCGCTGGCAACGATGCAGCAACGCATGCACAAATCACCTGCAGAACTAGACTTGATCCGTCATGGTGCCCAAGTGGCTGACGTGGGCGGTTATGCCGTTCGTGACGCTATCAAAGTGGGTGTCCGCGAGATTGATGTGGCTATGGCCGGGCGCGATGCGATGGAGCTTGAGATTGCGAAACGCTTTCCCGATGCGGAATACCGGGACACTTGGATTTGGTTCCAATCTGGAATCAATACGGACGGGGCCCATAACCCTGTGACCGCACGAAAGTTGGAGACGGGTGATATCCTATCGCTTAACACGTTCCCAATGATTTCAGGGTACTACACTGCGTTAGAGCGGACGTTGTTCGTTGGTGAAATTGACGATGCGAGCTTGAAAATATGGGAAGCCAACGTCGCGGCCCACGAATTTGGGATGTCGTTACTTAAGCCGGGTGCGTCTTGTGCGGGCATCACAGCCCAAATCAACGACTTCTTCGCGGCCCGTGATTTGTTGCAATACCGCACGTTTGGCTATGGTCATTCGTTTGGTGTGTTGTCGCATTATTATGGCCGTGAAGCAGGGCTTGAGCTGCGCGAAGACGTCACCACTGTGCTGGAGCCCGGCATGGTGATCAGCATGGAGCCGATGCTTACGATTGCAGATGGGCAGCCGGGTGCTGGTGGGTATCGTGAGCACGATATCCTGTTCGTGACTGAAGACGGTAATGAGAACGTCACTGGATTTCCATATGGTCCTGCCCATAATATCGTGGGCTAAAACAACGCTGTAAAAATGCCGTTTTCCTGCATTGGCAGGGAAACGGCACTGTTGCCCCATGACACCAATGTGATGGCCCAACTGAATGGTGATTTCCTGACAGGGGATCCGTGTGCTATCCGCTTTAAATTATTTTCTAAATGTTAGTGCCATGCCTCATATTATAAATTTTAATCGTCGGACCTTTGGGGCCATGTTACTTGCATCGACTGCTGGTTGTGCGAGGCGTGTTCCGGTTTCAAACCCTCTTGAGGAGTTTGTTCCAAAGATCAATTTTATGGAAGGATACGGGCCGCTGCTTGACGGTGACTACAGCTTACCGGGCATTCCTGACACTTTCACACAAGGTATTAATCGGCGCATGACCGGTGAGTACTTGGGCGAACAAGACGGCGGCACGATTGACGTCGATCCCTTTGCTAAGTTTCTTTATAATATCAAGTCTGATGGCACTGCCGTGCGTTACCCTGTAGGTGTTGGACGGCAGGGTCGGTCGATCAATGGTGGTGCGACGATTAAGCTAAAGCGCGAATGGCCCGGTTGGACGCCAACCCAGAACATGTTGCGCACAGAGCCTGAGGTCTACGGACCCTTCGCAAGCGGCGTTCCGGGCGGATTGAAAAGCCCACTTGGCAGTCGCGCACTTTATCTCTTTCGTGGTGGTCGCGACACATATTATCGAATCCACGGCACAAATGATCTTGGCTCTATCGGCAATTCAGGCTCTGCTGGCTGTATACGGATGTTCAATCAGGATATTATCCACCTGTATGAGCAGGTTGTTATCCCAACGAAGGTCCATATCCGCAGTCGTGAAGAATCTCAGCGTGTTGATCCAGAAAATTATGAACGCGGTGTTGAACTGCCACCAAAGATCATTTCCAGAGAAGAGTTGTTTGGAGAGAATGAACCAGATCCCAATGATCTTGACCTGTTCACTGTTTATTGACGGCTGATCTGGGATCACGCACCCTCTTTTGGTAAGGTATTCCCCCAAATTGCTACTTGTGGGCGATCTGCATTTGTAAAATGTCGTTATAATTCCTAGATTAGTCCCAACAAGATTAAACGAGGGATGTTTCCACATGGCCAATTTCGATGCTCAAATTCAAGAATCGCAAACACAGGTCGCTCAGGCTCAAACGAAAATCGCAGCGCTGACAAGTCGGATCGAAGTCGCCCGTCAGAAAATGGCGTCCGGCACAGATATTTCGGTTGATATCGAAAATGCGTCCTTGGACGATGTGCATGCCCACACAGAACTGATGAACGCGAACATCGCAGAGCTGATTATGGGGCTCGACGATGTAACATCGGCCTTCTCCAAAGACTTTGATGAGATGCGCACAAACACTGGCATGGAAAGCTTTATTGGCATCTTTTCAAAGGGAAAAGCCGACAGCATGCGTCAGGAACGGATGCGCACGGCCTCTGTTGATGACAAGTTGCAGGACCTGATCTCAAAGTCTGACGTGATCACCAAGCTGCTACAATCTCAGTTGGCTGAGCTGAACGAGCAGAAGGTGAAAGTTGAAGACAACCTGTCCGGCACGCTGGATGAACGTGAAGTCGCCGTGGGTGATTTGGAAGCAGCACGATCCGAGATTCTGGACATGGACCCAAGCATCATCGGCCTTGAGAATAAGATTTCAGTTGAGCAGGACGCGGCTGCCCGCACCAAGCTTGAAAGCGAATTGGCTGGGCTGAACCAAAAATATAATGAACTGGTGCAGCAAGAACAGGTCTTGGTCGCTAAATCCCAGACGCTGGAACGCTATATCGAAAAGGGGAAGACGTGGATCGACTCTCTCCAGAACCAAGCCGCGACCCAGATGGTGTTGATCAACAAACTTGAGACCGACACCAAGCAGCGCGTTGTGCTGTATGATGCCCTGTCAAAATCGTTGAAAACCGCGCAACAGCAAGAGGTTGCCCACCAAATCAACGAGATTGGTGTGAAGACTGACCAAGAGGCCCAGACCGCGATGGCCGCCATTGGCGCCGCCACAAATAACCGAATGGTCGACATGCTGGAAGCACACGAGGACCACATGGTCTTTGCCCGCGAAGTACTAGAGCAGAAGGCGAAAGCGGACGAGAGGTTCGTGCGGCGCTTTGCGAAGATCGTGGAGAAGCATGATAGCAATCAGTACGGGGCGGAATGAACTTCCAAAAATCAAAATTGAAGCTTTGGCTTCTTTTTGCTTTCGCTACATCCGTCGTCGCAATTCTGCTGGGCCTGTACTCAGAAGGCGACAACCCGCTTGTTCAAGTCTTGGCTGCGCTAATGATGCTGACATTTTTTGGAGCATGGATCGCATTTATTGAACGCTTCTTGGGGTGGTTTGTCGCATGGGCGGATAAAGCCACAAAGAACTGGCCCAAATGGGTATGCAGCTTGTTTGGTATGAATGTCGCCACAAGAGGTCGAGAATAGCGCGATGGTAAAAACTGACATCTCTGACGACCACTTCAAACTTGAAGATACCCGCGTTACGCGGCGCTATTTTGGTAAGTTTGAACGGATCACGCAGTACCTCAACAAGGTTGCCGCGACGATGGAGGGTGAGGGCCGTCTGTCTCGCCAAGACATCAAGGCCGTTGCGACGTATCTGGTTGGGCTGAATATCACCTTCCGCTCGCTCGCGCATAAATACCATTTCTCGGGTCGGTTTGCGCACGCAGGACAGTTGACGTTTGATCGGGTGGAAAGTGGGTTTCCAGTCTATCAAGAGCTTCTTGAGATGGCGAATGATGCGCTTCAGGCTGAACGCCATCTTGCGTCGATGCCATCAGCGGAAGAATTGAAAGATCAGATGGTCCGCACGATTGTGGGCGATCAGGCAATCCCGACAAAGCTGCAATATGCATTGTCCCAGCGGCTGTACTACGAAGAACTGCAGAAGGGGTATCAGTTCTGGGCGCGCAATGATCCGCAGGCTGTTTGGCTTGGCACTGATGGCGATAGGCGTACATTTCAAATCCATTGGGCGGTGTATGATAGTCAGGTAAACTTGCCGACGATCTACCTGATGGAAGTTGAAGACACGGGGCGCGTCGGGCTGCCAAAGGACGAACGACGCTGGCCAGAAGCGCAGGCGCATCTGATGGCACAATCTGTTGGTGGTCTAAAGCTGCTGACGATTGCAAAGGGCTTTGATGAAGATTTCGATGACCTGCATCCAACGCGCCTGCGCCGTTTCCATATTGGGCCGATGTATAGCAACGCGTTTACCCGGCAAGCAGGACCTTTGCGCGAAGTGCTAGAGCAGGCAAACAGCCCAGTCGGTGAAGATTGGGCGCTTGTTTGGACGGAAGAAGAACTAATCGCTGAACGTGTCGAGCGGGTAAAATCTGGATGGTTTGGGACTGTTGAACGTCAGATATTTGCGCTTGATCCCTTTGCTGGGCAGGGTGCTGACACGGGTGCCACGCGGATGGAACGGTCTTTAATTATGCCAGAACGGCCTTATCAGGCGCTTGTGGAACGTAATCCGCCGGGGTTTCGTGATGTCCGCAAGTTTGTCGTCAGCGACCGTGGGCGGGTGTTGAGCTATCGGTGATGTGAGGCGAGAAATCTTTGAAGAAGATTTTTGTGGAAAAAGACTTTTGGGTCAAAAAGTCTTCGGATCAAAAATTGGACCTATGAATTTGAACGAAGTGAGTATGTGAAACAATGAGCCAGACAAGTGATCAGATGGAACTCCGTGAAGAGGACATCCGCAGCCATTATGCAGCAGCCCTCGACCTGATTGACGGGTTTGACCACGCCCCGCGCATTGCAACTGCGGCGCTAGGTGCCCCGGTGGAACGGTCTTCGGGTATCGGGACGCGGCGCGGATTTCGCTCAACCACCCCCGGATTGGTCACACGCCGCACGGCACGTACTGAGGGTATTCAACTTACCTCACGCGTGGAAGCGGTTGAAGGCGGCGATGGCCTGACTTCCCCCCTGCAAGCTACAGTGTTGCAAAGCCTGCGCCGCGCAATTGCGATTGCGCTTGGTGTGGCTGATCAGTTCGCAGAGCGGACTGCGTTAAAAGATCTCAAGCGGTCCAATCTTGAGGGCGGGTTGGCAGGCACCAAACGTGCCGAATTTTCAGAACTCCTGACTGCTGAGGCGCTTGTTACGCTCTACGTCTTTGGGTCTGCGACCGCGTTTCTTTTGGCCTCGCATGCATCAGAAGAGACCGTTGAGATTGGTGAAGTTCAAGAGGTGCTGGCCGATAACGGACAGCTTGCGCTGCACGGCGTACTTTGGGAATTGGACCAAGATATTGCCGCCCACGCGACCTCTGAACCGAAGCTGATTGCGACTATTTTAGCCTTCGCTGAGGCGCTGATGGAAAAGGTTGCAGCACGTGCGAGCACGGCTGGCAGGCTCGCGCCATTCAACGCCGCGTCTTGGCGTGTTGAGGCCGATGATTTTGTCGTAAACGGGTTTAGCCCCGCGATGAAGGCTAAGGGCTCGACGCTCACGATGACGTTCAAGAAACCGAACGAAGTAGTTGGCAATCATATCGCAAAGTACCAGTCGATGAAGCTGGCGAAGATGATCATGGCGTATGACTTTGATCGCCGATTGAACCCATTTGCCGAGCTAGGCGGATTTATCTTTACCTTCATGGGCGACGGGAAACCGGGGACAGGTAAGACGACCTTGATCCAGATGATGGCAGGCTTGGTGAATGATTACTGTCAGGTCGCGGGCTATCCGTTTCGCTACCAAAACCTGTCGACGGACAATATTGATAGCTATCAGGGTAAGTCTGGCCAAAATGCGAAGGCGTTTATCAACAACATCCTTGATCCGGGTGTGATTGGCTTTGGAACCATCGATGACATTGATCAACTTGCAGGCAAACGCGGTGACCGCCAGTCAAG
>JAPKCP010000195.1 GCA_028822885.1 Yoonia sp.
CCTGCAAGGGCGAGGACGGTGAGTTCGGGGGTCATTGTGTGGATCTACTTTTAGTATTTAGGGGGCAACATTAGTCTGGTTTTTCAATAGATATAAAAAAATGCCAAAGTTATTCAGTCAGTTCTCCAAAAATAATCCAATCAAGATACGAAAATGAGTACCTAGCAAACCAACAACAAATAGCAGCGCCTGCGGTAAACCCAAATATTCCAGCGACAATGAGTTTACCGTTAAACTCTAAGACAGCAGTCCAAAAAATAAATAAAGAATAAAGGGCGATCATGCCCCCGACGCCACATAAGAGTCTAAATGATGTATAGGCATTTTCATACAACCTCAGAAGCGCAGGGCTAGCGCTAACTGCATCTGCTCTGGCCTTGATTTTTTTGTGCCTTGAGTAGTCAGGAAAAATTGCGAGAAGTTCGCCGAAGTGAGTGAAAAAGTTACCAACACCGAAAGCGAGTGCCAAGATAATTACAGAGATAAATAACCCTGCACCATCTTGCTGTTGTCCGTAAAATGTCTGAAATACAGTTTCTATTTCGGCAAAGTTAAAAGTCACCAAACCACCATCTGAGTCGAAAGAAGTAATTGCGGGCAAGATGAGTGCCACCAACCCAATGGTAATGGCACTCAACGAGTCGGACCAACCCTTCGCAAAATTAGCGAGGTCTTGCAATTTACAAATCCATCAACAATCGCCGCGGATCTTCCAGCGCTTCTTTCACCCGCACAAGGAACGTTACCGCCCCTTTGCCGTCGACGATCCGGTGGTCGTAGGACAGCGCAAGGTACATCATCGGGCGGATTACGACCGCGCCGTTGATCGCCATCGGGCGGTCTTGGATTTTGTGCATGCCCAAGATGCCGGACTGTGGTGGGTTCAAGATCGGGGCGGACATGAGCGAGCCGTAGACGCCGCCGTTTGAGATCGTGAAGGTGCCGCCCTGCATATCAGCCATGGACAGTTTGCCGTCGCGGGCTTTGGCACCCATCGCGGCGATGGCTTTTTCAATGCCCGCAAAGGACATCTGATCGGCGTCATTGATCACGGGGACGACGAGGCCGGTTGGCGTGCCCGCCGCGATGCCCATGTTGACGTAGTTTTTGTAGACAACATCGGTGCCGTCGATCTCAGCGTTGACCTCTGGCACTTCGTTCAGCGCGTGGATGCAGGCCTTCGTGAAGAAGGACATAAAGCCGAGTTTGACGCCATGTTTCTTCAGAAACAGGTCTTTGTATTCAGTGCGCAGCGACATCACCTCGGTCATGTCGACCTCGTTGAAGGTGGTGAGCATAGCGGCGGTGTTTTGGCTGTCCTTGAGGCGACGCGCGATGGTCTGGCGCAGGCGGGTCATCTTTACACGCTCTTCGCGGGAAGCTTGATCGGCGGCGACGGGGGCGCGGGGGGCTGCAGCAACTGGTGCTGGTGTTGCGAGTGCGTTCAGCACGTCACCCTTCATAACACGACCGTCTTTGCCGGTGCCTGTGACATCCGTTAGGTTGTTTTCCGACATCAGTTTCTTGGCGGACGGGGCGTCTTCGACGTCCTTGGCTGCATTGACGGGGGCTGGTGCTGCTGCGGCCTTTGGCTCTTCTTTCTTCGCGGCTGGTGCAGTGGCTGCGCCGCCTTCGCTGATCTGTGCCAAAAGGGCGTCAACACCAACGGTTTCACCTTCGGCGACAACGATTTCGGACAGGGTTCCTGCAACGGGTGACGAAACCTCAACCGTGACCTTATCGGTTTCCAGCTCGCACAGCATTTCATCGACGGCTACGGCGTCGCCGGGCTTTTTGAACCATGTGGCAACGGTGGCTTCGGTAACGGATTCGCCCAGTGTTGGGACGCGGACTTCGGTGCTCATTACTTGCTTCCTTCGACTGTCAGCGCTTCATTCACGAGGGCTGCTTGTTCGGATTTGTGTCTGCTAGCAAGGCCCGTCGCTGGGGATGCTGCCGCGGATCGTCCGGCGTAGGCCGGGCGGGTGTGTTTGGCTTTTATTCGGGTGAGAACCCATTCGAGATTGGGCTCCATGAACGACCATGCCCCTTGGTTCTTTGGTTCTTCCTGACACCAAACAACGTCTGCGTCTTTGAAACGTTGCAGTTCGTTGACAGCCGATTGGGCCGGGAACGGGTAGAATTGTTCAAACCGCATGATGTAGACGTCATTGATCCCGCGTGCGTCGCGTTCTTCGAGAAGATCGTAGTAGACCTTGCCAGAACACATAACGACCTTCTTAATCTTGTCGTCTGCGACCAGTTCGGTGTCTGAATTGCCGTGCTGTGCATCGTCCCAAAGAACGCGGTGGAACGACGATCCGGTGGTGAATTCGTCGGCTTTGGAAACAGCCATTTTATGGCGCAGCAAGGATTTTGGTGTCATCAGGATCAATGGTTTGCGGAAGGTTCTGTGCAGCTGGCGGCGCAGAAGGTGGAAATAATTCGCAGGCGTTGTGCAGTTTGCAACGATCCAGTTGTCGCCGCCGCACATCGTCAGGAAACGTTCCAAACGCGCACTTGAGTGTTCCGGGCCTTGACCCTCATACCCATGTGGCAGCAGGCAAACGAGTCCCGACATCCGCAGCCATTTGCTTTCGCCAGAGCTGATGAACTGGTCGAACATGATCTGCGCGCCGTTGGCAAAGTCGCCAAATTGGGCTTCCCACAACGTCAGCGCGTTTGGTTCTGCAAGTGTGTAGCCGTATTCAAAACCCAACACCGCGTATTCTGACAGCATTGAATCAATGACTTCATACTGTGCTTGGCCTTCGCGGATGTGGTTAAGCGGATAGTACCGATCCTCATTATCTTGGTTAATGAGGCCAGAGTGGCGATGGCTGAACGTGCCACGTGTACAATCTTGGCCCGACAGACGGACTGGGTAGCCTTCGGTCTGTAAGGATCCAAAGGCCAGCGCTTCGCCAGTTGCCCAATCAATACCTTCGCCAGTTTCAAACATTGTGGCCTTTGCATCGAGCAAGCGGGCAACGGTTTTATGCAATGGAAAATTAGTAGGGGCAGTCGACAATGCCTTACCGACTGCCACGAAGGTTTCTTCATCAATCGCAGTCTTGCCGCGTTGATATTTTTCCTTTTGTCGGTCCAGATGCGACCACTTGCCATCCAGCCAATCGGCTTTGTTCGGCTTGTAGTCTTTTCCTGCTTCAAACTCACCATTCAGGTGGGCTTGGAAGCTGGCTTTCATATCTTCGATCTCGCCCTCTGGGATTAGACCGTCTTTTACAAGGCGCTCTGTATATAGCGTCAGAGTGGTCTTTTGCTTTTTGATCTTTTTGTACATCACCGGGTTGGTGAACATCGGCTCGTCGCCCTCATTGTGACCAAAGCGGCGGTAACAAATGATGTCGAGTACGACGTCTTTGTGGAACTTTTGACGGAACTCTGTTGCGACGCGGGCTGCGTGCACAACAGCCTCTGGATCGTCGCCGTTGACGTGGAAAATTGGGGCCTCGACCATCAGCGCGATGTCCGTAGGGTAGGGGCTAGAGCGGCTAAAGTGCGGTGCGGTCGTGAAACCAATCTGGTTGTTTACAACGATATGCATCGTGCCGCCGGTCTTGTGACCTTTGAGACCGGACAAACCAAAGCCTTCGGCCACAACGCCTTGGCCAGCGAAAGCCGCATCTCCGTGCAGCAATATAGCCATAACGCGGGTGCGGTCAGGATCGTTTTTCTGGTCCTGCTTGGCGCGTACTTTGCCCAGAACAACTGGGTTCACAGCCTCTAGGTGCGACGGGTTCGCTGTTAATGACAAATGGACGGTATTGTCATCAAACGCCCGGTCAGACGAGGCGCCAAGATGATATTTCACATCGCCAGAGCCATCAACATCCTCAGGCTTCGAGCTGCCACCTTGAAATTCATTGAAAATCGCCCGGTAGGGCTTTTTCATGACATTCGCGAGGACCGACAGGCGGCCCCGGTGAGGCATCCCGATGATGATTTCGTCAATACCAAGCTGACCACCACGCTTGATGATCTGTTCCATTGCCGGGATCAGGCTTTCGCCGCCATCGAGGCCAAACCGCTTGGTGCCCATGTATTTGACATGCAGGAATTTCTCAAAACCTTCGGCCTCAACAAGTGAGTTCAGGATCGCCTTACGCCCATTCTGGGTAAAGGTGATTTCCTTGCCGTACCCTTCAATCCGTTCCTTAAGCCAACCGGCCTCTTCAGGGTTTGAGATGTGCATGTATTGCAGCGCAAAGGTGCCACAATACGTGCGGCGGACAATCGAGATGATCTCTTTCATCGTTGCGATTTCAAGGCCGAGTACGTTGTCGATAAAGATCGGGCGATCCATGTCGGTGTCACTGAAACCGTAGGACTTTGGATCAAGCTCCGGATGCAGCTTGGTCTCCCGCATACCAAGGGGATCAAGATCTGCGATTAAGTGGCCCCGGATGCGATAGGCGCGGATAATCATCAACGCACGGATTGAATCGAGGACGGCTGAACGCACCTGATCTTCTGAAAGGCCAACACCTTTTTCAGTTGCTTTGCCCTGAATCTTTTTCGCTGCGGCTTCTGGTTCGGCGGCCCATTGGCCATCGAGGGCCTGTGTCAGATCATCGTTTGGGATGGGCGGCCAATCGGTGCGGCCCCAAGACGGGCCTGCCGCCTCTGCCTTGGCGTCAGACGGCGCGTCGCCAAGCGATTTGAAGAACGCTTGCCAGCTTTCATCGACCGCGCCGGGATTGTCGGCGTAGCGCGCATAAAGCTGTTCAATGTATTCCGCGTTGTGCCCTTGCAAGAAGGACGAGGCGTGGAAAACGTCGTTGGGGGATTGGTCGTTCATGAGTTTACCTAACAGATGAATTCGGCACGCAGGTCTTTACTAAAGACTTGAAATAGCCCGCGTCGGGGTGAGGTCTTGATGTCAAAAATCGCGTAACCACAGACTTTTGTGGCAAATCCTTGCAGTTGTTTCATGGTGACGAGTGCTGGATCGAAAGAAACAACATTTGCGCCGCCAGGAAAGTCTACAACCAAAACTTTTACCCCATCGGGGGTATATGGCATTTGTTGAAGTAATCTTTCTGGGCTTCTGATGAACCAAAAGAATGCCAAAATGAAAGCGACGCCCAATACGACAAATGTCCCGAATGCCAATGCTGCATTCGACGGTATTTCATCATACTGGGCGGCTTTTGTTGTCATTACTTCGCAATCGCTTCCAGAACAGCTTCGCCCAATGTTGCTGGGCTATCCGCTACAATAATCCCTGCGGATTTCATCGCTTCGATTTTGCTTTCTGCGTCGCCTTTGCCACCAGCAACAATCGCACCGGCGTGACCCATGCGGCGACCCGGAGGTGCCGTGCGGCCTGCGATGAAACCGGCCGTTGGCTTCCAACGGCCTTTTTTGCGCTGTGCGGCAAGGTATTCTGCGGCTTCTTCTTCCGCAGAACCACCGATCTCACCAATCATGATCATGGAGTGTGTTTCATCATCGTTAAGGAACATTTCAAGGATATCGATATGTTCTGTCCCTTTGATTGGGTCGCCGCCGATGCCGACGGCCGTGGATTGGCCCAAACCACTATCCGAGGTCTGTTTCACTGCTTCATAGGTTAGCGTGCCGGACCGGGACACAACACCCACGCTCCCACGTTTGTGAATGTGACCGGGCATAATGCCGATTTTGCAGGCATTTGGCGTGATCACACCGGGGCAGTTTGGCCCGATCAGACGTGATTTGGACCCTTCAAGGGCACGCTTCACACGCATCATATCAAGGACTGGAATGCCTTCGGTGATGCAAATGATCAGCTCCATCTCAGCGTCGATGGCTTCAAGAATGGAATCCGCTGCGAAGGGAGGAGGCACGTAGATGACGGATGCATTCGCCTCTGTCACGGACTTTGCTTCGTGAACAGAGTTGAAGATCGGCAGGTCCAAATGGGTCTGCCCACCTTTGCCGGGTGTCACGCCGCCGACCATTTTGGTCCCATACGCAATCGCTTGCTCCGAGTGAAAAGTGCCCTGCGAGCCGGTGAGGCCCTGACAGATGACTTTGGTGTTTTCGTTGACGAGAATGGCCATGTGTTTTGGTCCTTACTGGGCGTTTGTACGTGCGGAATAAAGGGAGAAGTCGTGGGCCGAAGGCCTTGGGGGTCGGTCTGTGATTGGTGCGTCAAAATCGCTCATGCAATTGATCCC
>JAPKCP010000196.1 GCA_028822885.1 Yoonia sp.
ATAATAAGCATTTGGGGGAATGCACTTTGTTTTTGTTTTTGCGTAATGTCGCACGTCTGTGCCACGCGTTGTCATTATTTCTTATCGCGGCAATTGCCTTGGCTTTGTCATTTTACACAATCATGTGCGCTGCCGGTCAATCACCTTGGTTCACGATGCCTTTGGCGTTTGGAGAAACGAACTTTCCAGACGCAGGCAAGTATTTACAGATTGTGCTGACAGTCCTTGTGGGGTCCATGGCGTTTTATTTGCCGACCAATGCCCGGATCATGGCGCTTGAAAATTCTCATCGGAAATTCCAGATTTCGATGCACGACGTTGCACGCGCTTATCACGATGTGCATACGGCTGATCGCTCTGGTTTATTCACGCTATCTTCTGAATTTGATGCTGTGCGTGAGCGTTTGGCGTATCTGCGAGACCACCCCGACATGGAACATCTAGAGCCGTCGGTCATGGAAGTAGCCGCCCAAATGAGCCAACAGGCACGTCATTTGGCTGATGTCTATTCAAACGAAAAAGTGGCCCGTGCAAAGGCCTTCCTGACGCAGCGCCAACAAGAAGCCGAACAGCAGCAAGAACGTATTATCGAGGCCATGCATATCTGCACCGAAATTCGCAAATGGGCACAGCAAATCGAGCTTGAAGAGAGCATTGTGGCGTCTCAGTTATCGCGTCTTGATGAAAAATTGCAGCAAGCCCTGCCTGCATTGGGTTATTCGCTTGAGTATGAGCAAGACGAGTTGCTCGAAGATCTTGGGATCACCGACACCACCAAAGGCATTGAAAGCAACGTGTTGATTTTGGCACAAAAACCAGCTGCCGAATAATACGCACTTGCGATGATGCCCGCGCAATCCCCATCTAGGAATCACGCATTGCAACACTGGTAGTCTTTATGTCCACAGTCCTCAAAATAGCAAACCTATGTCTTTTGGTCCTGTTTCCAATTGCATGGTTTGCGCCGATACTGCGCGCGGGCTTGCTGCCGTTGTTTGGGTTATCAGAAATTTCAGTCATTTCAGGCCTGCAAAGCCTGTGGAAAGTCGATGTGTTTTTGGCTTTGCTTGTCACTGCGTTTGCTTTGTTCGCACCTTACCTAAAGACGATCGGTCTTGCTTTGGTTCACTTCGCGTTGCTGAAAGACAAGACACTGCCCGTGCTCAGCTACATAGGTAAGTTGGCAATGGCTGATATCTTCTTGATTGCGCTCTATATTGTTGTCGCGAAGGGCGTTGGCATAGGGCGGATTGAAACTGCGTGGGGGCTTTATCTGTTCACTGCATGTATCCTTACCTCACTTGCAATCTCCGCACTGACACCGAAACAAAAGTGACCACTTGATAAAAGATCTGGGCGACGATTTTTCGCGAAAAATCAGATTAATTTTCGCGAAAATTAGGGGCTTCACGCTTCCCATTGCGGTTGCGTCAAAAATGGGACAAAACCGAAACATGGCAAAAACTCTTCATTTCACCTGTAGCGAATGTGGCGCGTCCAGCACAAAATGGTCAGGCCAATGTGATGCCTGTCAGGCGTGGAATTCAATTGTTGAAGAAAAACCGTTGGCGGCAGGTCCTGGCAAGAAATCCCTTGGCGCGCGGCGCGGCAAAGCGATTGAACTTACCGATCTTTCCACCATCGGTGAAGCCCCAGCCCGCACGATGTCGGGTGTTGGTGAATTAGACCGCGTTTTAGGGGGTGGCTTGGTCAAAGCCTCTGCGCTGCTTGTTGGCGGCGACCCCGGCATTGGGAAATCAACGTTGTTGTTGCAGGCCGCCGCCCGCTTTGCCCGCAATGGCTTAAAGGTCATCTACGTTTCAGGCGAAGAATCAACCGCGCAGGTTCAAATGCGCGCTAGACGACTTGGGTTGGAAGAAAGTCCCGTCCAACTTGCCGCTGAAACCAACCTGAGAAACATTCTGACCACGCTTGAGGCTGAGAGACCTGATTTCGCGATCATTGATTCGATCCAGACGATGTGGGCAGATCACGTCGACAGCGCACCCGGATCGGTGTCTCAGGTCCGCACTTGCGCCCATGAGCTTACCACTTTTGCAAAAACCCACGACGTCGCTATCGTCATGGTCGGTCACGTCACCAAAGAAGGCGCCATCGCTGGCCCGCGTGTTGTTGAGCACATGGTCGATACTGTCCTTTATTTTGAAGGCGAACGCGGACATCAGTTCCGAATCCTACGCTCAGTGAAAAACCGTTTTGGACCTTCCGATGAGATTGGTGTGTTCGAAATGACAGGTAAGGGATTGGCTGAGGTCAAGAATCCTTCCGCCCTATTTTTATCAGAGCGCGGCACCCCTGCCCCAGGATCGGTCGTCTTTGCCGGCATTGAAGGCACCCGACCCATGCTCTGCGAGATCCAAGCCCTTGTGGCCCCTTCGCCACACAGCCAACCCCGCCGGTCCGTGGTCGGATGGGACGGTGGACGCCTTGCAATGATCCTTGCTGTGCTCGAATCGCGGTGTGGCGTTCCGTTCACTGGATTGGACGTTTATCTTAACGTAGCAGGGGGTTTGCGCATCACAGAGCCCGCAGCAGACCTAGCGGTTGCCGCAGCACTCGTTTCTGCCCGTGAAGACGCCGCTTTGCCAAAAGAAGTGGTGATTTTTGGCGAAATTAGTCTATCGGGTGCATTACGTCCTGTCTCTCAGACGGAAAATAGATTGAAAGAGGCGTCAAAACTTGGTTTTACGTCAGCTATCACACCGCAACAGGCCAAAGAGGTCGCGGCGTCTGGTCTAACCTTGCGTCAACCGCAGGATTTGGCTGGATTTGTGGAAGATATATTCGGCGAACGCAAATAGCCGGCCAAGAGGAACGACATGGACTTTACACTTATCGACGGCGTTGTTGCGATCATTATCGTGCTATCTGCTCTATTGGCTTACAGTCGTGGTTTCGTCCGCGAGGCGATGGCCATCGCAGGTTGGATCGGCGCAACGGTACTAGCCTTTATTTTTGCGGATCAAGTACAACCGCTGATCCGCCAAATCCCAGTCGTTGGCGATTTCATCGGGGACAGTTGTGAGTTATCAATCATCGCGTCCTTCGCAGCCGTGTTCGCCGTAGCCCTTGTCGTGGTGTCGATCTTTACGCCGTTGTTCTCTAGCCTGATCCAGCGATCCGCTCTTGGCGGCATTGATCAAGGGCTTGGCTTTGTTTTTGGCGTGGCGCGCGGCGTCCTGCTCGTGGCTGTCGCCTTCTTTGTTTACCAGACGGTTCTATCCACGCAGAAAGTTGAAATGATTGAGAACAGCCGTTCTGCTGTGATCTTTTCCCAATTCACAGGCCAAATCGAGGATCGTGATCCTGAAGCAGCGCTCGGTTGGATCACAACCCAGTACGAACAGCTTGTCGGTGATTGTGGCGTGACAGAAGAACCTGAAACGCTGACAACTCCAACAACAACCGAGTAAATCAACATTGGGTGCGCTGCGGCGCACCTTTTCATTTGGGAAATGCGGCATCAATCGCGTGACTCTTGAGATGCGACCGACTAAGACCCGACCGAACGCAGCCACTGGATATGGAAAGCTTACCTTGTCCCATCAGATGCCCCCTGCCCACCCCTTTGACGACGATAAACTGAAAGAGGAGTGCGGCGTGTTTGGCGTCGTTGGTGTATCAAGCGCCGCCAACTTTGTTGCCCTCGGATTGCACGCTCTTCAGCACCGTGGCCAAGAGGCCGGTGGCATCGTCACCCACCATGCCGAATCAGGCTTTCACCAAGCCCGCCGTATGGGATTAGTGCGCGACAACTTTACTTCTGCTGCAATGATGGAAGAATTACCCGGACCGATTGGGATTGGGCACGTTCGCTATTCCACTGCCGGAAACAAAGGCAAACACACTGAAATTCGTGATGTGCAGCCGTTCTTTGGCGAATTTTCTATGGGTGGTGCCGCCATTGCCCACAATGGCAACATCACAAACGCGCTGTCACTACGCAAAGAATTGGTTGAACGCGGCTCAATTTTTCAATCTTCCTCCGATTCTGAGTGCATAATCCATCTGATGGCCCGCTCCATGGGCAAACAAATTCCAGACCGCATGGAAGAGGCCCTACGCAAAGTCGAAGGCGCGTTTTCTGTTGTTGCTATGACAAGAACCAAGTTGATTGGCTGTCGTGATCCATTGGGCGTGCGCCCATTGGTGTTGGGCAAAGTTGGCGAAGGCTGGGTTTTGTCATCTGAGACCTGTGCGCTCGACATTATTGGCGCCGAATTCATTCGCGAAATTGAAGCGGGCGAAATGGTTGTCATCACCGAAAAAGGCGTGGAAAGCCATTTCCCATTCCGCCGCCAAAAGTCCCGGTTCTGCATTTTTGAACATGTCTATTTTAGCCGCCCTGACAGCCAGTTGGGCGGTCGTTCAGTCTATGAAACGCGCGAAAACATTGGACGCGAATTGGCCAAAGAGGCGCCGGTTGACGCTGATCTGGTTTGCCCCGTCCCAGATTCAGGAACCCCAGCTGCCATTGGGTATTCTTTGCAATCGGGTATCCCATTCGCGATGGGCATCGTTCGTAATAACTATATGGGTCGCACATTTATTGAACCGACAGAGCAGATCCGGAATATGGGTGTGCTGCTTAAGCTCAACGTGAATAAGGTGCTGATCAAGGGCAAACGGGTGATATTGGTCGACGATAGCGTTGTCCGCGGGACCACGAGCCGCAAAATAAAAGAAATGGTCTTGGACGCTGGTGCAGCCGAAGTGCATTTTCGAATCGCATCTCCACCAACCGCCTGGCCTTGTTTTTACGGGGTCGATACACCCGAGCGAGAAAAATTGCTGGCTGCAACCATGTCCGCTGAGCAAATGCGAGAGCATCTTGGCGTCGATAGCCTTAAGTTTATCTCGCTTGATGGGCTTTACCGGGCTGTTGGCGAAAAAGATGGTCGTGATCCGAAATCTCCAGCCTACTGTGATGCTTGTTTCTCTGGCGAATATCCGATTCCACCATCAGATATGATCGAACAAGGTTTTAAGTCAAACAAACCGGCTGAATAGGCGTAGGATCGCTTTTTCAACCCGTCTGTGCAGTTCAAAGGCTAACCTTTTCAAAGCGATAGTCAGCTTACAGTAGCTAAGAAAATTGTGCCCTTCGTTTAAGTTATCACAGACCAAACACCATGAACGCTGAGAACGATCCCATTTGAAATTGGCGACACGTTAGACTTCGCCAACTTGTGAATGAGGTTTAGGACTATAAAGTGACTGGAAAACGACCGGAAGCGATAGGTGATGTCCAGTTTCCGAAATCTAACCATTCGACAGCTCTCGCGGCCAACATTCTTTTCAACGTCTCTAAAGTAAGGCATGTTCTGCGCGAAACAATTCAAAGGTCTGATACAGCCTCTTGACCGTCTGCGACGGAGACGTCACATCACGCACATGACACAGATTGCATTAATTACGGGAGCCTCTCGCGGGCTTGGTGCTGCACTGGCCGAGGAGTTGGCCGCGACGCACCATATCGTTGCTGTTGGTAAAACAACCGGCGCACTTGAGGAACTGGATGATCGTATCCAAGCTAAGGGCGGTCAATCAACATTAGCGCCGATGGACATCACGGTTGAGGCTGCGATGCAGCAATTGTGCCGCTCGATCTATGATCGCTGGGGGACATTAGATCTTTGGGTCCACACGGCAGTTCACGCTGCCCCGCTTGCCCCTGCAGGTCATATCAGTCCAAAGGACTTTGACAAATCTGTCCTGACAAATATCACCGCAACAGCACGTTTGATTGGATACATTAGCCCACTGCTGGGAACTGATGGTCGCGCCGTATTTTTCGATGATCTTAAGGCAGGTCAGGCCTTTTTTGGTGCCTACGGGGCCACCAAAGGCGCACAAATTGCGTTGGCAAAATCTTGGCAGTCGGAAAGCGAAAAAACGGGTCCAATCGTCAAAGTTCTAGAACCGGCCCCAATGTCGACCGCAACCCGCGCCCGTTTTCACCCCGGCGAAGATAGATCTGCTTTGGCGACACCGAGCAGTGAGGCGGCCCGCTTACTTCCAGCTATTTTTGAATGAAAAATTCACGCATTTTCGAGATCATCAGTCAGATTAGCATATTATGCCTCGTGCGAGGGCAATACAAAGTTCATCAGTAGCGATCGCCGTAAGTAATGCGACCAAATTAAGCGTTGC
>JAPKCP010000197.1 GCA_028822885.1 Yoonia sp.
CTCCGCACGGCAATCAGAGAGTTTGATCTCAATGCCTATGTCATTACGCAACGCATAGAAGATGTAGAAGCGCAGTGCGCAGATGTTGTGTCTGCACGCGCGTTAGGCGGTTTGCCTGATTTGTTACCCCACATTAAGCGGCACATCAGTCCCACAGGATCTGCGTTGTTAATGAAAGGTCGCAAGTATGCGAGCGAACTAGAGGCAGTTTCTGACGATTGGGACTTTGATTTAGTGGAATACCCCAGTATTACAGATCCAGAATCTCGTATTCTTTTGTTGAAAAGGATCACACGTGCCGGATAATCAACGCAGTACTGGGCCCAAGATCATCGCAGTTGCGAACCAAAAAGGCGGGGTTGGCAAAACGACAACTACAATCAACCTTGGCGCAGCTTTGGCAGAGGCTGGCCGCAATGTTTTGCTTGTTGATCTCGACCCGCAGGGAAATGCCTCGACTGGGCTTGGTGTCGCGCAAGAAGATCGCAATATTACAACTTATGATTTGCTCGTAGGGGATGCGACGTTAGAGGAAGCGATCCAGCCTACTAGTGTCCCGAACCTTGCAATTGTACCTGCAACAACTGATCTCAGCTCTGCTGATATTGAACTGATTTCAAACGAGAAGCGCAGTTTCTTGTTGCACGATGCATTGCGCCAGATCGATATTGACCGCTATGGATTCGATTATATTCTCATTGATTGCCCACCTTCGTTGAACGTGCTGACTGTGAACGCGATGGTTGCGGCCGATTCAGTTGTTGTGCCGCTTCAAAGCGAGTTTTTCGCGCTCGAAGGTCTGTCACAATTAATGCTGACGATTCGTGAAGTGCGTCAAACTGCGAATCCAAGTCTGCGGATCGAAGGCGTCGCATTAACTATGTATGATAGTCGGAATAACTTGTCCCAACAGGTTGAAATGGACGCCCGCGAAAACCTTGGTGAGCTTGTTTTTAAGACGGTTATTCCGCGCAATGTTCGCCTTAGTGAAGCGCCATCTTTTGCGCTATCTGTTCTTCAATACGACTCGCAGTCGCGGGGCAGCCAAGCCTATCGTGCGCTAGCGCAAGAAATTATTGGGCGGGAAACGCCTGTCAGGAAAAGGGCTTAAACCATGGCTGATAAACGCAATAAGAACCGTGGTCTTGGTCGCGGTCTGTCTGCTTTGATGGCTGATGTTGGGCAAGATCAGCCCACCGCCGCGCCGCGCCGCGCAGAAACGCATATCCCCGTTGAACGGGTTCACCCGAACCCAGATCAACCTCGACGCGCCTTCAATGATGAGGCGTTGGGGGAACTTGCCGCTTCGATCAAGGAAAAAGGAATTATCCAGCCTTTGATCGTGCGCCCGCTTGCGGGTAGACCTGACAATTATGAAATCGTTGCGGGGGAGCGTCGTTGGCGAGCGGCGCAAATTGTTCAGCTCCATGAAGTCCCAGTTATCGTTCGGGAATTTGACGACACTGAAGTTCTCGAAATTGCGATCATTGAGAATATTCAACGGGCTGACCTTAATCCCGTTGATGAGGCGGCAGGTTACCGTCAGTTGATGGACAAGTTTGGCCACACCCAAGAACAGATGTCGCAGGCGCTTGGCAAAAGTCGCAGCCACATTGCAAACCTCCTGCGTTTGCTAAACCTTCCCGATGATATTCAGCGCATGTTAACTGATGGGTTACTGTCCGCTGGCCATGCGCGGGCGCTTATTGGTCATCCGTTTGCGAGCGCTTTGGCCCGGCAAATCGTTGAGAATGGTTTGTCTGTTCGTGATGCTGAGAAGCTAGCAAAACAAGACACAAACAAAACCGTTAAGACACTAAAAGCTGCAAAGCCATCTGGCACTAAGGACGCAGATACGCTCCAGATCGAGGGAGAGCTGGGGGCGACTTTGGGGATGAAAGTGAGCATTGATCATTCAAATGTTGGAGAGGGCGGAAAGATGGTTTTAAACTATCAGAGCCTTGATCAGCTTGATGATCTACTGAGGGCGTTGGGCAGTTAGTCCTGCAATAACGCACCTAGTACAGCGTTGAGAACTGGTCGTCCCTTTTGGGTGACACGAAGGTTTTCATCGCTGATTTCGACCATACCTAAATCGCATAGATCGCCAATATTGCGATCATACACGCCACCTGACAGCGTCCTGAGGCGTGACAGCGAAACGCCTTCAGTTACGCGCAGTCCCATCAACAGAAACTCGCTTGTTTGATCTGATAGTGACAGGGCAATGCGTTCAGTTTCGCCTGTTCCGCGCGTCCTGACGGCTTTTAACCAATCAAACGGACCGAGTGGCGCTTCTGTAGAAAATCGGTGCCCATCAATCGTCACTCTTCCGTGCGCGCCGGGGCCAATCCCCACGTAGTCGCCGTAGTGCCAGTAAAGTAAGTTGTGGCGACTTTCTTGACCCGGTTTTGCATGATTAGACACCTCGTAGGTGTGATAACCGGCATCAACACAAATCGCCTGCGTTGTCTCATAAAGTGTTGTGGCGCGGTCTTCATCTGGCAATCCACGCAGCTTTCCGGCTGCGTAGCGATCACCAAACGCGGTACCTGCCTCAATCGTCAATTGGTACAACGATAAGTGATCTATTGCCAAGGATAGTGCCTGTTTCAGCTCTCCCTCCCAAGCAGCAACCGTTTGATTTTGTCGCGCATAAATTAAGTCGAAGCTCACACGATCAAAAACACCACGCGCAACTTCAAATGCTGACATTGCTTCAGCAGCAGTATGAAGTCGCCCGAGAGCCTTCAAATCGGGATCATTTAGAGCCTGAACGCCCATGGAGACCCTATTTACACCCGCATCACGATATCCACGAAATCGACCAGCTTCTACCGAAGTGGGGTTCGCCTCGAGCGTGATTTCAATATCATTTGCTGCAGGCCAAGCCGCGCGTACTTCACGCAGAATGGCGTCCACCAAATCGGGATCCATCATGCTAGGGGTGCCGCCGCCAAAGAACACAGACCGCAGAACACGACCTTGCGTTTCAGCGGCAGTGCGGCGGATCTCGCTTAGGTATGCTTCGCGCCAGACTGCTTGGTCGATCTCGCGCACAACGTGACTGTTAAAGTCACAATAGGGGCATTTTGCCTGACAAAATGGCCAATGAATATAAAGGCCAAAGCCACCGTGTTCCCAATCGTCAGTCAAAGCAACCAGTCACTAACTTGTTAAAAGCATCTGCACGGTGGCTGATCTTGTTCTTTTCCCAGCGATCCATTTCGCCGCAAGTTTGTTCAAACCCATCGGGTTGGAAGACCGGGTCATACCCATGTCCATTTTCACCACGCATTGGCCAAACTAATGCGCCATGCAAAATACCTGCGAAAACTTCGTCATGTCCATCGGGCCACGCCAAAACTAAGGTGCAATTGAATTGGGCTTTGCGAGATGCATCTGCCGGCAAAGCATCCTCAACCTTTTTCATCGCCATGGGAAAATCACGGCCCTGCGGCGTTTCCGCCCAATCGGCTGTATAAATCCCCGGCGCACCGTCCAATGCATCAACTGACAACCCACTGTCGTCTGCTAGGGCAGGCAATCCGGTGGCTTTCGCTGCGGCATGTGCCTTAATGCGCGCGTTGTCGATGAACGTTACACCGTCTTCAACCGGTTCAGGCAACCCATGGTCATCGTTGGATGTAATCTTGACGCCATAGGGGGCAAGCAACGCTGAAATCTCTTCCAGCTTGCCTTTGTTGTGGGTCGCCACGACCAGCTGATCGCCGGTGAACTTGCGCATTTAGGAAACCGCCGCCAATTGCACAGCCCGTAATTCAGAGGCGCCTTTTTCAGCGAGATCAAGGAGACCGTTCATTTGTGCACGACTAAAGGTCGACCCTTCGGCTGACATCTGCACTTCGATCAGCTTATCGCCAGTCAGGATAAAGTTGCCATCTACGCCAGCGTCTGAATCCTCTGGGTAATCCAAGTCCAAAACTTCTTGACCTGCATAAATCCCGCACGAAATCGCTGCAACAGGCTCTAACAAAGGGTCCGACGTGATCATGCCAGCTTTCATCAATTGGTTCACAGCCAGTTTCAAAGCAACCCAACCACCAGTGATTGCCGCGCAGCGCGTGCCGCCATCGGCCTGAATAACATCGCAATCAATCTGGATCTGACGTTCACCCAAGGCCACGCGATCGACGCCAGCCCGTAGGGACCGACCGATCAAGCGCTGGATTTCTTGAGTACGGCCAGATTGCCCATTCTTGGCCTCACGCCGCATCCGAGTATGAGTCGCACGTGGCAGCATTCCGTATTCAGCCGTTACCCAACCAAGGCCAGAATTGCGCATAAATGGTGGCACTTTTTCATCAACTGACGCGGTGCAAAGCACATGTGTATTGCCCATCTTGATCAGACATGATCCTTCTGCGTGGATTGTCACCCCGGTCTCAATAGAAACTTCGCGCATTTCGTTCGTCTGACGGCCTGATGGACGCATGGGATATCTCCTGTAACTGGTTGCGCTATACCGTTACGCTGACCACATACAGATTCCAAGCCTGATTGACGCGAGCGCGTTGGTGGGCTTAAGTGCCTTACCCCCGATTGAAGTTGCCCCATGTCTGAGACGACCCCACAGATTGAAGATATGACTGTCCGTTCGCGCGAAGTGTTTCAGCGCGTTGTCGAAGGTTATCTTGAAACTGGTGCGCCCGTAGGGTCCCGGACTCTGACGCGGACCTTGTCGGAGAACGTGAGTGCCGCAACCGTGCGCAATGTGATGCAAGATCTCGAATATCTGGGCCTTGTTGGATCGCCGCATGTTAGCGCAGGGCGGGTGCCGACGCAGCTTGGGTTGCGGATGTTCGTGGATGGTATTCTTGAGATGGGCGACCTTGGAGATGAGGACCGTCAGAAGATTGACCAAACGATGGGTGAAAAAGATTCAGACGTTGCATCGCTTCTTGATCGCGTTGGGTCTGCGCTTTCTGGTGTGACACATGGCGCGAGCCTTGTTTTGACCCCAAAACATGAAGCTGCCATTAAGCACATCGACTTTGTGTCGCTGTCCCGTGAGCGGGCGTTGGTCGTTCTGGTCTTTGCCGATGGACATGTTGAAAACCGTCTTTTCACACCGCCACCCGGTCAAACGCCGTCCTCCATGCGTGAGGCTGCAAATTTTCTGAACGCGATTGCCGAAGGCCATACGCTGTCCGAGCTCGATTCTGTCATTGCCCGTGAAATCACAGCGCGGCGTCAGGAAATCGACACGCTCGCTGCTGAACTTGTGCAATCAGGTGCTGCGATTTGGGAAAACAAAGGCGAATCCACTGAACGGCTTATCGTGCGGGGCCGGGGAAACCTGCTGACTGAACACGAATCTGAGGCTGATCTGGAACGCATTCGCACGCTGTTTGATGACCTCGAAGCTAAGCGTGACATCGCTCAATTCCTTGAACTGGCGGACGATGCAGACGGGGTACGCATTTTTATTGGCTCAGAGAACAAATTGTTCTCACTTTCGGGTTCCTCTTTGGTGGTTTCTCCCTATATGAACGCCGACCAGAAGATCATTGGCGCAGTTGGCGTTATTGGGCCGACTCGTCTAAATTATGGGCGAATTGTACCCATTGTGAATTACACGGCACAGCTGGTAGGCAAAATGATTGCTGACCGGTCTTAGAGGTAGAAAAAGATGGTAGACGAAAACGTTGAACCGATGTCCTTGGACGAATTGGCTGCTGAAGGTGATGAGCCTGATTTTGACCAAGGCGGCTTTGAGGAAATCGAAGCGATTAAGGCAGAGCGTGACGAATTCCGTGACAAATTTATGCGCGCGCTTGCTGATGTGGAGAATATCCGCAAACGGTCAGACCGTGATCGGCGCGAAGCTGAAAACTATGGTGGGTCTAAACTCGCCCGTGATCTGCTGCCGATCTACGATAATTTGCGTCGTGCTTTGCAATCAAACGATGAAGCTGATGGCGAAGCGAACAAAGCTTTGCTTGAGGGTGTTGAACTGACAATGCGCGCTTTGATCTCGACCTTCAAAAAGCACGGCATGGACCCTATCGTACCCCAAGTTGGTGAACGCTTTAATCCGCAAATGCACGAAGCGATGTTTGAAGCACCAGTGCCCGGAACCAAAGCAGGCGATATCATCCAAGTCGCCGCTGAAGGCTTTATGCTGCACGACCGTCTTCTGCGAGC
>JAPKCP010000198.1 GCA_028822885.1 Yoonia sp.
AGCATCGGTTGGAGTTTATCAATTATGCCACGCTTGTTACGGCCACAGATAACGATGCCTACAACACCCTTGTAGCCAGAAATTTGGCCCCGAATATAGTCGTGATAACGTCTTTCATATCATGCGAGAAAAGTCTGGTAGTGTCCGCCAACACCCCGCATACGCTTGGGGGGCAAAAGTTTTGCTCCGACGCGCCTCATGACACTTTAGAGAAGATGGTGGATGATGGTTGGACCTTCCGCGGCGTCCGTTTGACGGCTGAATTTGGGTTTGATGATCGGCGTATGGACCATAAAGATAGTGTTTTAATGGGTGGGATGCCGGACAGTGGACCGATCAATCTTGTCCGCTTCGACACCGACATTAAAAGTGCGCCCGACGTCCGCTTGAGCGCGATGCGCCCGCCCAGCGATAGGGGGGCAGCCCAGCCGACTGCTGATCTGCACAGCGATTGATTGACCTGCACAGCGATAGTGATAAACGGGCTACTTACACCGATAAGAAATGTGAAAACGCTATGAACCTCTTTGCTGATATTCGGACTGTTGTGATCAATAGTCTTGACGCTCTTGTTGCTGACGGCACTTTGCCCAGTGGCTTGTCATTTGACAATGTCGCGGTAGAGCCGCCACGAGATGCGGCACACGGGGATATGGCGACGAACGCGGCAATGGTTCTGGCCAAGCCGGCTAAGATGAACCCGCGTGCGATTGCGGATGCCTTGGCTTTGAAGTTGACCGATGATCCCCGGATCACGTCGGCAGAGGTCGCTGGCCCGGGTTTCCTGAACATGCGGCTGACTGTCGATGTTTGGCAAGGCGTGATCAAGGCCGCGTTGACTGATCCGAATTACGGCAAGTCCAACTTGGGGCAGGGCCAAAAGATGATGGTTGAGTACGTCTCAGCCAACCCAACTGGTCCACTGCACGTTGGCCATACGCGTGGTGCTGTGTTCGGCGACGCGCTGGCCACATTGCTTGCTTATGCTGGATATGACGTCACCAAAGAATACTACATTAACGATGGTGGCGGTCAGGTCGATGTCCTCGCGCGATCTGTGTACTTGCGGTATCAAGAAGCGCACGGTCAGGACGTGGCGTTTGAGGACGGCACGTATCCGGGTGATTATTTAAAGCCTGTTGGTCAAGCTTTGAAGGATAAGGTTGGCGATGCCTACCTTGGCAAAGGCGAAGATGTCTGGCTTGAAGAAATTCGGGAATTCGCGACTGAAAAGATGATGGAGCTGATCCGGGCCGATTTAAAATCTTTGAACGTCGAAATGGACAGCTTCTTTTCTGAGAAATCACTGTACGGCACGGGCCTGATCGAATCCGCAATTGCGGAGCTCAAGGAAAAAGGTCTGATCTATCAAGGCACGCTTGAGCCACCCAAAGGCAAAATGCCAGACGATTGGGAAGCCCGCGAGCAAACGTTGTTCAAATCCACCGACTTTGGCGACGATCAAGACCGGGCTGTGCAAAAGTCAGATGGGGCTTGGACCTATTTCGCCCCAGACATCGCGTATCACTATGACAAAGTGAATCGGGGCTTTGATGCGCTGATCAACGTCTTTGGCGCGGATCATGGTGGCTATGTGAAACGGATGAAGGCGGCTGTATCTGCGTTGTCTGACAAGCGGGTGCCGCTGGATATCAAGCTGACCCAGCTTGTGAAGCTGTATAAAAATGGTGAGCCGTTCAAGATGTCCAAACGGGCAGGGACATTTGTAACCCTGCGCGATGTTGTGGATCAAGTTGGCGCAAGCGTGACGCGGTTCCATATGCTGACGCGCAAGAACGACGCACCATTGGATTTTGATTTTGCAAAGGTTCTGGAGCAGTCCAAGGATAACCCAGTTTTCTATGTGAACTACGCCTATGCGCGGGTAAATTCTGCAACTGCAAAGGCAGCGGCGTTCGCAGACGTGTCCCCAGCGACCCTCGCAACTATTGATCTGTCCGGCCTCACGAATGACGCAGAACTTGCCGTGGCGAAAAAGCTCGCTGAGTGGCCGCGCTTGGTGGAAATCGCCGCAAAGGGTCACGAACCGCATAAAATCGCGTTTTATCTCTATGATCTCGCGTCAGAATTCCACGCGCTTTACAATAAAGGCAACGATGATACCTCGATGCGCTTTGTTCAGGAAGGTGACGTTTCGACAACACAGGCGAAAATTGCACTGATTCGTGCCGTTTCGGTTGTGATCGTCAGCGGCTTAGGTATTCTTGGAGTTACCCCTGCGGAAGAGATGTAGATAACTGCGCTGTCGCTTGGGTCGAGCAAACTCTAGATGATCAACACCCGCCAGCTTTGGCTTGGTGGTAAGTTGGCACGAGGCAGGCATGGCGATTTACGACGAGCGGGATCAGTCCCAGTCTTTAGTGCAATCCGGTTCTTTGATGAATTACTTGGGGGCTGCGGTCTCCTTGGCATTGGTCGTGGGCGTCAGCCTTTGGGGCTATCAGTTGATCATGCGTGACGTTTCCGGCATTCCAGTCGTGCGCGCCATGGAAGGCGCCATGCGCACAGCGCCGCAAGTTCCCGGTGGCGAAATCGCATCCCATATTGGGCTATCTGTGAATGATGTTGCTGGCGCAGGCGAAGCAGCAGGGCTGTCCGATAGCCTGCTTTTGGCACCTGCAACGGCTGGTTTGGCCGAAGAAGACCTGCGTGTTGAGCCATTGGCAGAGGCTGACGAGGTTTTGCCGGCAGCAGCACAGCCTGTCACCGAACTACAAACGCCAACCGCTTTAGAAACAGCAATTACAACGGATAATGCAGGACCTTTGACGACTGAGGGCATCCTTGCGCTCGCGGATCAAATCGCAGGTACGGCGGCCCCACTGACAGCCCTTGCTGATGGGCAAACCGTTGACACAACAGCGTCAGTCGACAGAGCCGTTGCGTCATCTGTTCCGGGTGTGTCTGTGTCATTGCGCCCCTCTGTGCGACCCGTGCGGGCAAATGCACCTACCGTGACGCCTGCCATTGTTGCGGCACCCCAAGTTGTGGACACCAGTACTGCCGTGGCGGCGGCATTGGCCGTGGCGACGTTGACGTCAAATGGATCGCTTCCGGTTGGGACAAATCTTGTCCAGCTTGGCGCATATCCGTCGACTGAGACTGCAGTTGCTGAATGGGCGCGGATGTCGGCCTTGTTCGCGGATTTCATGGACGACAAAGAACGCGTCATTCAACAAGCATCAAGTGGTGGCAGCACGTTCTACCGCCTTCGTGCGAGCGGTTTCACTGAGGCAGCGGATGCTCGCCGTTTCTGCGCGACACTGCAAGCCGCCAACACTGATTGTATCCCAGTCGTCGTGCGCTAGTGACCCAAGGTGCGACGATCCTTGCGCCACGAGGGGTGCAACTGAATGACTGGGAAAAAGCGTTCTTTCGGGATGCTGACCCATGGGGCTTTATCCTATTCGCGCGAAATGTTGACACGCCAGGCCAGCTTCGGACGTTGACTGCGGACCTGCGGGCCTGCGTTGGTCGTGATGCCCCTATCATGATTGATCAAGAAGGCGGGCGTGTGCAGCGCATGCGTAGCCCCCATTGGCGTGAGTATCTGCCTCCTTTGGATCAAGCAGATCAGGCGCAGGACGTGGCGCTTAGCTTTTGGGTGCGTGCGCGTTTGATCGCCGCTGAATTGCGCGACGTTGGCATTGACGCAAATTGCGGGCCGACCTGCGATATTGCGTCGGATGAAACTCATCCCTTCTTGCAGAACCGCTGCCTTGGCCGTGATCCGGGATCGGTGATTGCTAACGCGCGGGCCACGGCTGATGGGTATTTGGCGGGTGGTGTTTTACCGGTCCTCAAACATTTACCGGGGCATGGGCGCACCACTGTAGATAGTCATCTGAATTTACCAACAGCAAACGCGACCTTGGCTGAGGCGCAGGCTTGGGACTTTGAACCCTTCCGCGCATTGAACGACGTCCCATTGGGCATGTCCGCGCATATTGTGTTCCCCGAGGCCGGTGATTTGCCCGCGACACAAAACCCGACATTGATCGGGATTATCCGCAAGGATATCGGCTTTGATGGGCTTTTGATGACGGATGATTTGTCGATGGAAGCGTTGTCTGGCACTATCAGTGAGCGGGCGGCTGCGTCTATTGCTGCCGGGTGTGACGCCGCGCTGCATTGCAACGGAGAGCGCGGCGATATGATGGCTGTTGCAACTGCCGCAGGGACCATGACACCCGCTGCACAAACACGCGCGGACCATGCGTTGACCTTTCGGCGCGCCCCGCAAAACATTGACATTTGTGCGTTGGAAGCGGACCTTGCAGCCCAACTTGTCTGAAGGCACACATGACTGAAACGGATGACATCCAACCTGACCTGATGAGCGTAAGTGAACGTGTCGCAGCAGAAGCACTGATTGTGGATGTTGGGGCGTTTGAAGGACCGTTGGATCTTTTGCTGACGCTAAGCCGGACGCAAAAGGTGGACCTGCGCCAGATCTCTATCCTTGCGTTGGCAAAGCAATACTTGGCCTTTGTTGAGCAAGCGAAAGAGCTGCGGTTGGAACTTGCCGCTGACTATCTGGTCATGGCGGCATGGCTGGCTTTTTTAAAATCCCGTTTGCTCTTGCCGCCTGATCCAACAGAAGACGGGCCATCGGGTGAAGAACTGGCAGCCCACCTTGCGTTCCAGCTTGAACGCTTGGCTGCAATGCGCGAGGTCGCGGCCAAGCTGATGGGGCGTGATCAATTGGGCCGCGATTTCTTTGCAAGGGGCATCACCGAAGACGTTCAGCGCGTGCGCAAGGTGACCTATACGGCGACCCTACTTGATCTGATGCAAGGCTACGCGCGGATCAGGACCAAGGACGAGTTCCGACCTTTTGTAATGGATCGCCAAAACGTCATGACAATGGAACAAGCGTTAGAACGGATGCGTGGGATGATCGGATTTGCAGGCGATTGGACTGATCTGCAAAGCTATTTCCCCGACGGGTGGAACGCAAATGTTGCGCGGTCCCGATCCGCAACGGCTTCTACGTTCGCTGCGACCTTGGAGCTTGCCAAAGAAGGTAAAATTGAAATCCGGCAAGGTGATATGTTTGCCCCAATTCAAATTCGTAAAAGGCTACCCCGTGACGGAATTTCATGATGGATGACGTGCAAAACGAAAGCTTGTTCAAAGCGCCGCCGATGGCCGAACAAGAACGTATGGTTGAAGCGATCCTGTTTGCGACGGCAGACCCAGTGTCCATCAAGGAGCTGATAGGGCGAATGCCGCACGGCTGTAATCCGGCAGAGGCGTTGGTTTATGTTGGCAAAAAATACGATGGGCGCGGCGTACATCTGGTGAAGATTGAGGATGCGTATGCGTTTCGCACAGCACCTGATCTTGGATTCCTGATGCAGAAAGAAACGGTTGAGGTGCGCAAGCTATCGCGCGCCGCAATCGAAACGCTTGCGATTGTTGCCTACCACCAACCTGTCACACGGGCTGAGATTGAAGCGATTCGCGGCGTGAGCGTGTCGCGCGGCACCGTTGATCAGTTGATTGAACTGGAATGGGTGCGATTTGGGCGACGACGTATGACGCCGGGGCGGCCTGTAACGTTTGTAGTGACGGCGGGGTTTTTGGACCACTTCGGACTTGAGAATGCGCGTGACTTGCCGGGGCTGAAAGAGTTGCGGTCAGCCGGATTGTTGGAGAACAGACCGCCGCCGGGGACGGGTGACGACGACAAAGATGAAGATGACAATCAGGTCGAAATGTTTGAGGATGATGCGTGATGCTGCGAATGGTAATAAATATGTTTGTCTCAAAAGGGATTAATGCGGCCTCAAAAGGCGGGCGTGACCCAAAGGATATGACGCCCGATGAACGCCGTGCCGCGCAATCAAAACGCAAGAACATGGGCCGCGTGCATCAGGCTGTGAATATTCTGCGCCGGTTCATACGCTAGGTCGTGGCAAAATGCTTTGACAGTTTCAGGCCTTGGCCTTGATAGTTTGATTTAATCTCACGCCCATAAAGCGCGTCGGGCATCGCCGCCATGTGTTCATAAACCAAACGCCCAACGACTTGGCCATGTTCCAGAACAAACGGGGCCTCGTGGCAGCGCACCTCTAAGACGCCGCGCGAGCCTGATCCGCC
>JAPKCP010000199.1 GCA_028822885.1 Yoonia sp.
AATCGGGATGAGTATCATTATTTGCAACCATTAGGCCGATCTAAGAAGGACATTCTGTCGCCCCACAACCCATGCGCGACATGCATCACCAAATGCTGCGAAAAGCGGGCGCGAGACTGGGTCTTCGGCGGCTTGCCATTCTGGGTGCCACTGCACCGAATATGTGAACCCGGGTGCGTCTTTCACAAAGATTGCTTCAGGCGTGCCGTCTGGTGCGTGACCATCAACCACAATGCGATCTCCGGGGGCTTTGATTCCCTGTCCATGAAGCGAATTTGTCATCACCCTTTGGGCCCCCAACATCCGGTGGAATGGGCCATCAACGCCAAAGGTGATTTCGTGACGCATCGCAAATTTCTCTTCCAACGTCCCATCGGGTGGCATGCGATGGTTATTGCGGCCCGGCAGATCACGAATTTCAGGGTAAAGTGAGCCGCCAAATGCGACATTCACCTCCTGAAAGCCACGACAAATGCCAAGAATAGGCTGCCCATCGGCAACGCAGGCGCGGATCAGCGGCAATACCAAGCGGTCACGGTTCCGATCAAAGGCACCATGCGCTGCGGTTGCTTCTTCCCCGTATTCCTCTGGATGCACGTTTGGCCGACCACCCGTAAAGATAAAACCGGAACACGCCGCGCGCAGGTCCGCAATGTCATAAAGGTCAGGATTGGCTGGAATAATCAGGGGCATCCCACCTGAGGCTTCACACACCGCCTGCAGGTTTAGTTCACCCGCGGCTTGAACGTGGTAGTCATCATTGATCGTGTGGGCGTTGGCGATAACGCCAATAACGGGGCGAGACATAGCAGACCTTCAGATCATTGCGAGGTTCGACTAAGCATAGCTGTGCAGCCAAGCTTGGAAACCCATCATCTATCTCAGTAACGATGGCATAACATCACAAGCGTAAAGCAATGGTGTACGGGCTATGCATTTCCCAGAGACGACATCTGCCAATCTGGGGGCCCCGCCCTAATTACCAAGGACGGGGGTATTGATATCAAGGACCTAAGGGTCCGGTTGTGTTAGCCGTCTGCTTTGAGACCAGCTGCTGCAACACCGACCAATGCGGCTTCAAGATCGTTGTCGCTTGTGTCGCCAGTTACCCCAACAGCACCGATCACAGCACCGTCTGCGCCGCGGACCAGAACACCGCCCGGCACAGGCACAACTTGCCCACCAAAGACGCCGTTTACGGCGGCCATGAAATAGGCCTGCTGCTCAGACCGCGCCATCTGTGCGGTTCCAGCCATGCCAAGCATGACAGAGCCATAGGCCTTGCCGTGCGCAATCGCGAAACGTCCCGGTGCAGCACCATCTTCGCGTTCAAACGCTTTGACGTGGCCACCAGCATCTAGGACGACAACGGACAATGGCTTCAGACCCATCTCGTGACCTTTGGTCAAGGTGGATGCAATGATTGTACGGGCATTTTCGAGTGTGATTTCAGTCATCTGAAAGCTCCTTCTAAGGTCAATTTACGCTTGTGCTTTGAATTCTTGACGGCGGCGGTGCAGAACAGGTTCTGTGTAGCCAGACGGCTGCACGCGACCTTTGAACACCAGATCACAGGCCGCTTGGAACGCAACCGTGTCAAAGTTTGGTGCCATCGGAATGTAGCTTGCATCACCTGCATTCTGACGGTCCACAACGGCGGCCATCTTTTGCATACCAGCCATCGCTTGTTCTTGGCTGATGACATCGTGGTGCAGCCAGTTGGCCAGCGCTTGTGATGAAATGCGGCAAGTGGCGCGGTCTTCCATGAGGGCCACGTCATTGACATCAGGCACTTTGGAACAACCAACACCCGCATCAATCCAGCGGACAACATAACCAAGGATACCTTGGGCGTTGTTCTCAATCTCACGGGTGATTTCTGCGTCGGACCAGTTGGCCCCACGCGCCACAGGGATCGTCAGCAGATCGTCAAGCGATCCACGCGCACCGCCTGCTTTGAGTTCGGCCTGCTTGGCCAGAACGTCAATCTTGTGGTAATGTGTTGCGTGCAAAGTCGCAGCCGTTGGTGACGGCACCCATGCGCAGTTTGCGCCGGACATCGGGTGGCCCACTTTGACCTCAAGCATGTCAGCCATCAGGTCGGGCATCGCCCACATACCTTTGCCGATTTGGGCTTTGCCTTGCAGGCCACAGGCCAGACCGATATCAACGTTACGATCTTCATAGGCAGCAATCCAAGGGGCTGATTTCATCTCACCCTTTGGCACCATTGGACCTGCTTCCATGGAGGTGTGAATTTCATCACCCGTCCGGTCAAGGAAGCCCGTGTTAATGAAAGCAACGCGCGATTTCGCAGCGCGGATACATTCTTTGAGGTTCGCAGACGTGCGGCGTTCCTCGTCCATGATGCCCATCTTGACGGTGTTCGCAGGCAGCGACAACGCGGCCTCAACAGCTGCGAAAATTTCGTCTGCGAAAGCCACTTCTTCGGGGCCATGCATCTTTGGCTTCACGATATAAACAGACCCCGTGACCGAATTCCCGCCTTGGCGTTTCAGATCGTGGATTGCGATCAGTGTGGTGATCATCGCGTCCATCATGCCTTCGCCAGCTTCGTTGCCGTCGCGGTCCAAAATAGCCGGGTTTGTCATCAAATGACCGACATTGCGGATCAGCATCAAGGCGCGGCCTTTGAACATGATCTCGTGGCCCTTAACGCCAGTGAAACCGATGTCGTCGTTCAAGACGCGCTCGTAGGTTTCGCCGCCTTTGGTCACGGTTTCAGTCAGCGTGCCTTGCATCAGCCCAAGCCAATTGGTGTAGGCCACAACCTTATCAGCGCCATCAACAGCCGCGACAGAATCTTCGCAATCCATAATTACGGACAACGCGCTTTCCAGCATGATGTCGGCGATGCCTGCTTTATCAGTTTTGCCAATATCGGATTCAGGATCGATGATGACGCCAATCAAGAGGCCATTCGCGCGCAAAAACACATCTGTCAGGCCTGCGTCATCGGCATTACCACCAACAAACTGCTTAGGGTCCTTCAACGCAGGAACCAGAACACCGTCTGTTACAGACAGGTCCGTGATATCGGCCCAAGACCCTTCGGCAAGTGGCGTCACATCGTCGAGGTGCTTGCGCCCCCAAGCAACAGCCTTTGCGCCGTGTTCTGCATCATAGCCACCCTTTGGCGCCAAGCTGCCCAGCGCGTCGGTGCCATACAGCGCATCATAAAGGCTGCCCCAGCGTGCATTCGCTGCATTCAACGCGAAGCGTGCGTTCATGATCGGCACAACAAGTTGTGGACCGGGAACGGCTGCGATTTCTGGGTCGACATTTTCAGTTTCAATCGCGAAATCGGCGCCTTCCGGCACGAGATACCCGATCTCAGTCAGGAACGCCTTATAGGCAACTGCGTCATGGTCTTTGCCACGGTTAGCAACATGCCAGCTATCAATCTGTTCTTGGATCACTTCACGTTTGGCAACCAAAGCACGGTTTTTAGGGCCTTTTTCATGGATTAATGCCGAAAAGCCAGCCCAAAAATCTGCGGCTGAGACGCCAGTGTCAGGCAGTGCTTTTTGTTCAAGAAAATCAGCGAGAACAGGATCTACGCGCAGTCCATCACGGTCAACATAAGCAGTCATTTTGAGGCCCTTTTTTGGTATACGACGGGGTGCCGTCATCATTTAAGCCCTCAATTAGGGCAAAAAATTATGAGAGGCAACTAGGGTGGTCATAATCTCTGACCAATTCAGCCCTTGGTGCGGCGACAGCGTTCTGAGCAGTAGCGCACGCTATCCCAAACAGTTGCCCATTTCTTGCGCCACGCAAACGGTTTACCGCAAGTCACGCATATCTTTTGCGGTAGATCTGATTTCTTACGCATCTTTGCCATCGCGTTGCCCTCGCTACTTAGCTGACCTGTCAATCTGTGTTGTTCTGGCCTTGTGGTTCTGTGCCTGCTTGCCAATATTGGTATCAAGTGATGGCACCTTGGTGCCGCTTACATTTGCCCTCGTGGCTGATCAAATCAATGACTTAACCTGAGTGTGGGTCAAGAAAAGGCTTCGTAATGAAAGATTCTGCCCCGCAAACGGTTTACCTCGCGGACTACACCCCACCAGCCTACTTGATTGACGCGGTACACCTTAGCTTTGCGCTGCACCCCACCAAAACCCGTGTGCGCAGCCGGATCACATTCCGCCCGAACCCAGACACGACTGACCGGACGTTTTTCCTACACGGGGCTGACCTGACATTCATCGCAGCCAGCATCGACGGTGCGCCCGTGTCCCCAACGTTGACCGACGAGGGGCTAACCTGCCCCGTTCCCGACGCCCCCTTTATTTGGGAGGCAGAGGTTGAGATTTCACCGCAAACCAACACAGCCCTTGAGGGGCTTTATATGTCGGGTGGCATGTACTGTACCCAATGCGAGGCCGAAGGGTTTCGCAAGATCACCTACTACCCCGATCGCCCAGATGTGATGGCAATCTTTACGGTGCGGGTCGAAGGCGATTATCCAGTCTTGTTATCAAACGGAAACCCGCAAGCGTCAGGTGATGGCTGGGCAGAATGGCACGATCCGTGGCCAAAGCCTGCGTATTTGTTCGCGCTTGTTGCAGGCGATTTGGTCGCGCATCCGGGGTCATTTACCACGATGTCTGGCAGCCACGTCGATTTGAACATCTACGTGCGCCCCGGCCCTGATGAAGCCAAATGCGCCTTTGGAATGGAGGCATTAAAACGGTCAATGACGTGGGACGAACAGGTTTACGGGCGTGAATACGACTTGGACATTTTCAACATCGTGGCCGTGGATGACTTTAATATGGGCGCGATGGAGAACAAGGGCTTGAACATTTTCAACTCAAGCTGCGTTCTAGCCTCGCCCACGACCTCAACCGATGCCGACTTTGAGCGGATTGAGGCGATCATCGCGCATGAGTATTTCCACAACTGGACTGGCAACCGGATTACGTGCCGGGATTGGTTCCAACTATGCCTGAAAGAAGGGCTGACCGTCTTTCGCGACCAGCAATTCACATCCGACATGCGATCAGCGCCGGTCAAACGGATCGACGACGCGATTGTACTGCGCGCACATCAATTCCGCGAAGACGCTGGGCCGTTGGCACACCCGCCACGCCCATCCAGCTTTGTGGAGATTAACAATTTCTACACAGCGACCGTCTATGAAAAGGGCGCAGAAATCATTGGGATGCTGCGCACCTTGGCAGGAGATGCGGGCTACAAATCAGCGCTTAACATCTATTTTGACCGCCACGATGGGGACGCGGCAACAATCGAAGACTTCCGAGCTTGCTTTGAAGAGGTGATGGACACCGACCTGACACAATTTGCACTTTGGTGGACGGACCCCGGCACGCCTTGTGTCACTGTTAAGGAAGACTGGGCGGACGACACACTTACGCTGCATTTATCGCAATTCGTCGCGGCCTGTGGGCGCACAGATTGGCCAGCCCGCGTCATTCCATTGCAAATGGGTTTGATTGGGCGTGATGGTCAAGATGTACTGGAAACCCAGCTTATCACCCTTGATATGCCCACTAAAACTTTGACGTTTGCGGGGCTGTTAGAGCGACCAATCTTGTCGATAAACCGAGGATTTACGGCCCCAGTGACAATCAAACACGACTTGTCTGACGCAGATCGTGCGATCTTATTGGGACACGACACCGATCCTTTCAATCGCTGGGACGCTGGGCGCACATTGGCCGCAGGATTGCTATGCCGCATGGTCACGGACGGCGCGACGCCGGACGTTGGCTTCCTTGACGGAATGCTGTCGGCTGTGCGCGATGATACGCTCGATCCAGCGTATCGCGCGTTCTTGCTGTCGTTTCCGTCCGAGGCGGACACCGCACAAGCCCTGCACACGCAAGGCCACACGTCTGACCCTGACGCCATTTACCTTGCGCATCAAACGCTGAAACACGCGCTGGCGGAACACCTGCAAGACCACCTTGCCAGCCTGTATGCAGCGATGTCCGTCGCGGGTCCTTATTCACCGGATGCAGCCCCTGCGGGCAAACGTGACCTTGGGAACGCGGTTCTTGCCCTGTTGACCCGGCTTGACGGCGGCAAACAGGCAGCGATGCAATT
>JAPKCP010000015.1 GCA_028822885.1 Yoonia sp.
TCAGAAATAGGAAGACCATAGGCAACGCTACGACCAAGACGTTGATGCTTTTGCCATGAAGGTCATTACTGAACTGGCTTTATCGTTTAACGACAATAACGGTAACATGCCTAAACTAGCAGTCTCTACGGACTAAGACAGCGTGCTTAGGATGAAAGACGCATTCGACACTTGTCGTGACTTGCTGTGGAACAATGGCCCTTCCGAAGAGAAAACCGTTGCTACACATGCCATTCTTTCACATGGTTTCGTCAATAAGTTAACTGCCGTAGACCTATTAGAGCAGGTTAAAGACTCACAACTCATGAAAGGCTTTGGGCCGTTTGCTTTGGCTCAAAGTGGGTTATTGGCAAAACACAGTACTGATATCGTACAGCTATACAGTCCACTATTTTCTGACCACTGCAGCCAGTACCACAGATGAACTCTGATCCCTGAATTAACGCCCATACTTGATGAGAAATGATACCCGCAATCTGTCTTTTTGAAATTCTGCAGGAAGCTGTGAGGTGGCGTAATCCAACATAGCCACATGATCGTTAATATATCCGTCCCAACCCCCAATCCTCAGGGATGCAGACACGATCAAAGAAGTTAGTTCACCCGCGCACTTACAAACCTCGCACCATTTTGGGGCGGCGCAAGGTCGGAAATGGGATCACCATTTGCTGCAATCTGAATAGCAAGTTGGAAGTCAGCCCCTGAAACACCTGTGCCCGAGCGCGCAGCAATCTGCTCACAAATATTTTCGGTTGCCACAAGCACAAGAAGCTTGGCGATGCGGTAATGACGCAGCCCATCCGCCGTTACGGTTGCATCTTGCGCTGGACTAAGCCGCGCGATCTCTGACTGGGAGGGCGGAAGCGCCACGATCCATGTGATCGCAACCATTGCAAGTCCGTAAAGTGCGGATCGAATACCGCCGATTATAAACCGGATACGGCTGAAAATCCGGCGAAGTGTTTGGAACATGACGGGGCCTCGGACTATGTGGCCCCGTCAATGCATTGGAAATACGGCTGATCTATGACCCGCGCAGCGTATCAATCATCAACTGTACGTTTTCAGGGTCAGCGTCAGGTGTAATCCCATGCCCAAGGTTAAAGATATGCGGACCATTTGCGAAGGCCGCTTTGGTCCGCTTTACTTCATCAATGAGGGTCTGACCGCCTGTCACCATATGCGATGACTTCAAGTTACCTTGCGTGCAGCCATCGATTTGTAAATTTTCTGCTGCCCATTCCGCTGTGACGCCATCGTCCACCGCAATACAATCCGCACCAGTTGCGGCATGAAGCCCAACATACCTTTCACCCGCACCACGTGGAAACGCGATTATAGGCACACCCGGATGCCGCGCGTTAAGCGCCGCGATAATCTTTTGGGTTGGCTTGATCGCATAATTCACGAAATCGTCGCCTTGAAGTGACCCAGCCCAACTATCGAACAGTTTCACCACTTCAGCCCCTGCGTCAATTTGCATAGACAGATATTCGATGGTCGACGTCGTGAGAAGATCGATGATGCCCTCAAAAGTCGCCTTATCTACAGCTTTCAATGCATGGGCTGGTCCTTGATCAGGTGTCCCCTGACCTGCGATCATATATGTGGCCACGGTCCAAGGGGCGCCTGCAAAGCCAATCAGGGTCGTCTCTTTTGGCAGTTCCCGCGATAGAATACGGACTGTTTCGTAGATGGGGGCTAGGTGATCGTGGATCGCGTCAGCAGGCTTCAGTTTGGCCAGACCCGCAGCATCCGTGATCGTAGACAGGCGTGGACCTTCACCAGTGACAAACCACAAGTCAGCACCAAGGGCTTGAGGAAGAAGCAAAATATCAGCGAAAAGGATCGACGCATCAAACCCATAGCGCTGAATGGGTTGCAAGGTGACTTCGGCTGCCAATTCCGAATTATAGCACAACGACAAGAAATCCCCGGCCTGCGCACGTGTTGCGCGGTATTCAGGCAAATAACGTCCCGCTTGCCGCATCATCCAAATGGGAGGTGTGTCCAGCGTTTCGCCCGCAAGTGCCCGCAGGATAGTTTTTTGTTCAGTCATGTGCAGCGTCCTTTTGATCGCCTTTTCCGTCCCAACTCAGCCGCATGATGTCAAGGCAGTTGTCAGGCTAACATGGCAGGTCTACACACCCGGCATGACATTGAATTTGCCAACACCAACCCGCCCCTTCAAAATCGGAACCCGTGGATCGCCGCTTGCTTTGGCGCAAGCTATTGAGACACGCGGCCGCTTGATGATCGCGTTCGATCTGCCTGACGCCGCATTTGAAATCTGCGTCATCAAAGTCACAGGCGATATTATCCAAGATCGTGCGCTTAAGGACATAGGTGGCAAGGGGCTGTTCACACGTGAAATTGAAGACGCCTTGCTGGATGGCTCAATTGATATCGCAGTTCATTCGATGAAGGATATGCCAGTTCTGCAGCCGGGCGGTCTACTGTTGGACACGTATCTGCCACGCGAAGACGTGCGCGATGCGTTTATCTCGGCCACGTGTACCGGCATTGCTGAATTGGCCAAAGGTGCGACTGTTGGCACGTCCTCACTGCGCAGGCGCGCGCAGCTTCTCGCACGTCGTCCCGACCTGAACATCGTCGAATTTCGCGGCAACGTACAAACTCGTTTGAAAAAGCTATCAGACGGCGTCGCCGAGGCAACTTTCCTTGCAATGGCTGGTCTGAACCGGCTTGGCATGGATGATGTGCCAATGTACGCGATTTCTCCCGAAGATATGCTTCCAGCCGTCGCACAAGGTGCTATCGGGATTGAACGGCGCGGCGATGATATGTGTGCGGCAGACATGCTCGCGGCAATCCATCATAGCACCACCGGACAACGCCTTGCCGCTGAACGAGCGTTCCTTGAAGCACTTGATGGATCTTGTGAGACGCCAATTGGTGCATTGGCAGAACTTGACGGTGGCACCCTACGCCTGCGCGGTGAGATTTTACGCACAGACGGGTCTGAGGTTCTAAATGACGATGCCAGCGCGTCAATTGAGGATGGTGCTGCTCTGGGTCGTGAAATGGCCGCAAAACTGCTGGAACGGGCTGGCCCAGGATTTCTACACCACTAAGTGCGGCTCATACGATCCAAATAAAGCAACATCGCGGCACCAAGCAGAATCATCGTAGCCCCCATAAACGCGGCCAGTTGATATCCACCGATCGCAGCACCAGTCGCAAAGATCACAGCAGCAAGCCCCTCAGATACCAACCGTTGCAACGCGACCAGCGACGCGCCAGCACCTGCACGCGCACCAAGCAAATCCTGTAGATAACTAATTGATAAACCGTACAAAAGCCCTCCACCAATCGCGACAGGGATGATCAACAGCCAGACCGTGTCATAGGGGGCCATCACGGGCAGTAACGCCATGAACAGGGCATAAAACACCGCACCAACTGAAATTATGTGCAAACGCCGGAACCGTTTGGTCAGCGTTCCAACCGACAACATCACAAGAATTTCAAGCGCCACAAACGCCCCAAAGAACACACCAACATCACCGGTTGTTCGCCCCTCAGCCTGCGTAAAGACAAGCGCCAGAATGACCGCCATCAGGGTAGAGCCCGAATGCACAGCGCCCATCCAGAATATCCGCCAGACAATGCGACCTGCCAGCAGTTCTTTTACAGAGGCAAAGAAACCAAGACCAGATTTCTGCTCAACCCAAGGGGCGGCAGCATCAGAGGGCCAGCGCGCCCAAATTAAACCTATGAAGATGAGACTGACAAAAAACATGACAGGATAAAGCGCAGTCAGCGAGAACCCCCAGTCGAACAGAAATCCCCAAGCTGGCAGAACCACCACAAACGGGACCGCAAACAAAGCCCGCACCACTGACGTGACGCCATCACGTTCCGACGCGGGCCAATCCGCTGTGTAGAGCCTCGTGATTGCGAACAACTGACCCAAAATGGTGCCTGATATTGGCAAGAGAACCACATGCGCGATGATGAAAGCAGTTTGGCCCTCCCCAATCCACACGAGCGCGGTGCCAGTGACAGCCCCTAAACCAGCCAATAAAGCCATAGGTTTGCGGCTTGGTCTTTGGTCAGTGACAATCCCAACCCACACGGCAGCCGCGACCGATATCATCAGCGACGCGACCAAAAGAATCGCATATTCACCATCACTCAGGCCAAAGACGGATATCCCCAACAAGGATTTGTAAGGCTCAAGCGATGATGCAAAGACGCCAAATAGCATCGTTGCAGCCCCAATCATCCGCAGAACAGGGTCGCGCCAAATAATCAGAAGTTGCCCCATATTAGGTCGGAATAACCTTGCCGGGGTTCATAATCCCCTTTGGATCAAGTGCGGCTTTGATTGCACGCATGGCATCAAGAGCGACAGGGTCTTTGCGACGGCGCATTGTCTCAAGCTTTGATTTACCCACACCGTGTTCTGCACTGAACGACCCACCGACTTCTTGCACCGCGTCCTCAACAGCTTCGACCATCGCGTCCATGATGTCAGGATCGTTGCGGCGCGGATAAGCGGTATGGTGGATGTTACCATCGCCAAGGTGGGAAACAATGATCTCATGCACATCAGGATCAAGCGCTTGCAATCGCGCGGTAATGGATCGCAACGCTTGGCCAACTTTACCAAGTGGGACAGCAATGTCGGTGTTCACACACAGGCCCGGATCAAACAGAATTTCGCCTGCTGCCTCGCGCCGATCCCACATTTCACGGCGTTGCGCTTCATTTTGGGCGACAACCGCATCAAGAACGCGACCGTCTTCAAACATCGCAGCCAACGTCGTCTCAAGTTGGGCCACGATCGGCACAGCACCATCATCCCCCGGCGTTGCGTCTTTTGGGGCAGTCGCCCCAATCTCAATCATAACATTCACGTCGTAGTCTTGGTCAAAAGGGCGGCGCGGGTTCTTGCCCCGTTCCATATGCCGGTCGATGTAGGATTTTGGCATATATTCAAATGCCTCAACAGCCCCACCTGTGGCATCTTGAATGTCATTCAGCAGCGCCAAGCCATCTTCTATCGTAGGCACAGCAACCATGGCCGTGGCGTAGGCAAGCGGTTTGCGACGCAGCTTCAATACGGCGGCAGTGATAACACCCAATGTGCCTTCAGCCCCGATCATAAGGTTGCGCAGGTTTAGCCCAGAATTATCTTTGTGTAGCTCGCTCATCAAATCCATGACGCGGCCATCAGCCAGCACAACCTCGACGCCCAAACAAAGATCACGGGTATTGCCGTACCGCAGCACATTAGAGCCACCAGCATTTGTCGACAAAGCGCCACCAATCATCGCACTGCCACGTGCGCCAAAAGTGAGCGGGAAAATTAGGTCATGTTCATCCGCCGCATTGTGGATATTGGACAAGATCACGCCTGCTTCGACAACAATTGACCGCGCATCCGGGTCAATCTTGCGCACTGCGTTCAGGCGATCAACGGACAGCATCAACGCACCGTCATTAGACGTGGCACCTGTCAGGCCAGTGTTTCCTGACACAGGGACAACAGCTAGGCCCGCAGCATTTGCTATGCGCAAAACGGCAGCAACTTCATCAGTTGATCCCGGACGCACGACGACCGCGGGATTAAGAACATAATCACCCGTCCAATCAGTTTGCCACTTTGCAGTGGCATCGCCAGTCAACACGTAATCCGCACCAATCGCTGCGACGAGGTCATCCAAAATTGCCGTCATTGTCTTCCTCAACATTACACCCATTTCGCCATCGGTGGCAGGCTCATTAGAACGGCATTCGCGTCATGGCCTGTAGCTAGACCAAACTTTGTGCCACGATCATACACAAGATTATATTCAGCATAGAGGCCGCGATGAATAAGTTGCGCATCCTTGTCGGCCTCTGTCCATACATCATTACGACGCTTCTGAACCAGTGGGACGTAAGCAGGCAAGAACGCGCGGCCAATGTCTTGGGTCAAAGCGAAATCCTTGGCCCAATCGCCAGTATTCCGATCATCCATA
The DNA here is from genome assembly GCA_028822885.1 of Yoonia sp. Classification (GTDB taxonomy): domain Bacteria; phylum Pseudomonadota; class Alphaproteobacteria; order Rhodobacterales; family Rhodobacteraceae; genus Yoonia. The sequence continues at coordinate 5,991 of JAPKCP010000015.1, forward strand.
AAGATACCACCAACACCGCGGGCACGATTGCGATGCGGGATGTAGAAATATTCATCAGCCCATTCTTTAAGCTTAGGATACAGGTCTTCACCGTGCGGATCGAGGTGTTCTTTCTGCGTCGCGTGAAAATGCGCAGTGTCTTCTTCGTATTCAAGGCAAGGGTTCAAATCAGACCCACCACCAAACCACCATGCATGCGGCGTCCAGAACATACGGGTGTTCATGTGGACGGCTGGGGCGTGGGGGTTTTGCATATGAGCCACTAGTGATATGCCAGAAGCCCAGAAGCGCGGATCGCTTTCCATACCCGGCACACCGCGGGCCGCCATCGCCTTTTGCGCAGCAGCACCAAGTTCGCCGTAAACGGTTGAGATATTCACGCCAACCTTCTCGAACACACGCCCACCGCGCATTACTGACATCACACCGCCGCCAGCTTCGCCACCATCATCGGCAGCGCGAGACGTTTCACTGACTTCAAACTGGCCAACAGGCATGTCGGCAGTCCGGCCATGCGTCTGCGTATTTTCCAAGGCTTCAAAAGATGCGATAATCTCGTCGCGCAGTGTCCGAAACCAAGCAGCCGCTGTTTCTTTCTCAGTCTTCATCTCGTCTGACATGCATCTTCCTTTGGCCTGATATTGCATAACAATCTACACTACCCCATGTGGTGTAACGGATGACAGACCCTTGATACAGATCAACCCCTGTGGACAAGAAACCAAAGGATTCTCCAATGCGTGCCGCCCTTTTTATCGTACCTTTGTTGCTGACTGCCTGTGTGACCCCACGCGAGGCCTGCTTGAACGATGTTAACCGAGAAGTCCGTGTTTTGGATGCGCTGATCGGCGTGACACGTGCTAATTTGTCACGCGGTTTTGCGATTGAAGAACGTCAAGAAATTCAGACACGCCGCACATTCTGCACAGGCACAAATGAAGATGGGTCAAGGTTCCGGTTCCGCTGTGAAGAAACTGAAACCAGAACGCGCAGTGTGCCAGTCGCGATCGACCTCAATGCAGAGCAAGCAAAACTCACATCACTTGAGCAGCGTCAGATGCAGAACATCTCGAACACACAATCGGGCATTGCCCAGTGCATTGCACGTTTTCCAGAATAGTTAGTGGGCTGCAACGGCTGCCGGATCAATGAGGGTACGGCCACCATCCACCGTGATGATCTGGCCTGTCACAAAACAAGCCGCATCTGAGGCAAGGTATTGCACGGCATCAGCAACTTCGTTCGGGCTTGCGATTCGGTGCAAAGGTGTACCGCTTATAATTGCTTCGCGTACTTCGTCATTGTCGCGCAGCGTGTCTTTCAAGCTCGCACTCATCACGGACCCAAACGCCACGGCATTAACGCGGATACGCTTTGACGCAAGAGCAACAGCCATAGACCGCGTCATCTGGTCCAACGCAGCCGAACTGACCGAATAGGCCAAAAGGTCCGGATGCGTTCGGCGCGCGGCGATAGAACTTAAGTTGACGATAGACCCGACATGCGCATCAACATCGCCGCCTTCGGCTTGCTTGATCATCCGACGCGCAACGGCCTGCGACAACCGCAACGCAGTCATCAGGTTTTGGTTCATCAAATCCTCAACAGAGGTGTCATCAACGCTCAGCGGATCTGACAACATAACCTGCCGGGATGCATTCACAAGGATATCAACTCGTTCAAATGCATCTATCGTCGCAGACAAAAGATTAGCCACAGTCAGTTTTTTGCGCAGATCACCAGCAAAGATGCGCGCTTTGCCGTCGTCGTCTGTATGATTGCCCACCTCAGCCTTCAGCCGCTCTTCGTCCTTGTCTGCAAAAACCACATTTGCGCCCCTGTTCAGGAAATGCTTCGCAATCGCGAGACCAACACCATTGGCTGCACCTGTCACGATGGCAGTCTTACCTTCGATGGAAAAGGACATTTGCACTCTCTCCTGATGAGGCCGTACTGGCCCTTATTCAGCGCAATGGGCGCGTGGCATGAAACACTTTGAACGCATTATTTTGTGCGATAACGTCAACATTTCGAAAGGCGTCTTTCAAGGCTTGCTCGTACGGTAAGTGGCGGTTTGCAACCATCCAAAGCTTTCCGTGTCCTGCCAACATCTTGGCGGCAGACGCAATAAATGTACGCCCCAATGAAGGGTCAGATGCACGACCAACATGAAAAGGCGGGTTCATCACAATGCCATCATAGCCCTTTGGTGGGAGATATGTCGTCGCGTCTTCCCACAGAAACCTTGCGCGATCATCGATCACATTTTGACGGGCGCAATCCAGCGACAATGCCTCAGCCTCAATTAAATCGAGGGCTTGAACCCCAGAACGTGCCAACACTGGACCAGCCAGAAATCCCCAGCCCGCCCCAATATCAGCCATGCGCGCAGGCAATTTAGGCGGCAGGCTTTCGGCCAACAACTGCGATCCTGCATCAACAGTACCATCAGAAAAGACACCGGCGGTTGTGACATAACCGTGCTCGCCTTTGGAAGGCGGCGGTGCGGTCCAATCCGCAAACGCATCCGTGGCAGTAAACCAAAAAAGTCGCCCATGCGCTTTTGTGATCGACGGGACGGTGCCAAGCATCTTGCGGCAGGCCTTGAACAGACTGTCGATGCCATCGGTTTTATTACCATCAACAATGATCAATTGGGCCTTTGACGCAGCCTCTGCAATCATTGCTTTAGCGAGAACCTTAGCGCGCGGGACGACAACGATGGCCGTACTTGCGGGCGCAAAATTTGCGGACACAGGATAACCAGCATTGGTCCAGCCCGCCGCATCAGGCTTAAACGTGTGGACGATACTCAACCGTTCTCGCGGGAGCTCATTGACGTCATAGTCCAAAGAAGGACGCATTAGACAAACCGGACCGTCAGGCAGCGTCAGCATACCCTCGATCAAGGTGGTGGATAAGCGGGAGGACGCGGACATCAGCGGCGGACTAACGGCGAACCGCTATTCCTTCTCCATCGTACATTGCAGCGGATGCTGGTGGCGTTGAGCATAATCCATAACTTGGGCAACCTTTGTTTCCGCAATCTCGTGGCTAAACACACCAACGATTGCAAGGCCCTTTTTGTGAACTGTCAACATCAGCTCAAACGATTGGGCGTGTGTCATACCAAAGAACCGCTCCAAAACCATCACGACAAATTCCATCGGTGTGAAATCATCATTGAGGATCATCACCTTATAAAGCGGCGGGCGCTTCGTTTTTGGCTTCACGTCCAAGACGACGCCAACATCACTGTCATCGTTGTCTTTGCGGTCGGCCATCATTGTGACGTTGCTCAGCATGCGGGGGTGATTCCTAAACTGTTCGTTGTCTCTCTATATAAAGCACCCGTTGGCCAAGAAAACCCCACCCTTTGGCAAAAGGCCACGCTGGGAGCAAACTGGCAAACATAGACATTATCTAGCTAGGCGCACCCTATCTAGATAATCCACCGAAAGCACCACAACATATGGCAGTGTGGCAGGATTCACACCGCAGAAGTCTTTGAAAACAGCATGTTTACCAGATCAGATTTACCGTGCTAGCGTCACTGTAATCAATAAGGTCACTGCGGCAAAAGCGGGGCCACGAGGCAGTTTAAAAGCGAGGCAAACGACGTGGCAAGTCGTCTAAAGCAGTGCGCGTGTGGCGTAACACTTTTTCTATTATCGATTCTGGTATCTGTAGTTGCGCCTGTGCAGTCTATCGCGGCCCCCTATGCGGCGATGGTGATGGATGCCCGAACAGGTGAGGTTTTGCATTCGCGCAATGCGGATACACGACTACATCCGGCGTCCCTCACCAAAATGATGACGCTCTATATTGCGTTTCAAGCGGTCCAGCGGGGCGAAATTACGTTGGATACCGAAGTCACCATCTCTCGCAATGCATCGTCTGAACCGCCGTCAAAGCTCGGACTGCGCAGTGGTCAAACCATCAAACTGCGGTTCCTACTGCGCGCTGCTGCCGTCAAATCTGCCAATGACGCGGCAACGGCAATCGGTGAAGCCATTTCTGGGTCGGAAGAAGCGTTTACGACGCGCATGACACGTACCGCAGTTGCAATGGGCATGACCAATACGACATTCAAAAACGCGCACGGCCTGACCCAAAGCGGTCACATGTCGACAGCCCGCGATATGTCCGTCCTTGGGCGGCATGTAATTTATGATTTTCCACAATATTATAACCTCTTCTCACGTATCAGTGCTGACGCTGGCGTAGCCCGTGTGGCGCACACGAATCGTCGATTCCTAAACGCCTATGACGGCGCGGACGGTATCAAGACGGGGTATACGCGTGCAGCAGGCTTCAACCTCGTCGCATCAGCACAACGCGGCCAAGAGCGGATTATCGCAACCGTGTTTGGGGGATCTTCCACCGCGTCACGCAATGCCCGTATCACTGAATTGATGGATATGGGCTTTCAACGCGCACCAACCAATGTCCGGATAAGCGAACCAACACCACCTGCAGCCAACCAGATTATGTCGAGTAATGGAACAGCCGCGACAAACGGTGGGGCGGGCAAAACAATCCGTGTGTCAGGGCTTGTGGCAAAAAGCCTACGACCGCAATTACGACCCACGGCAGACGCGCCACAGCTTGACGTGAATACTGACCTCATCGCGAGCCTACTGGCCCAATCGGTAGATACTGAAACCATCAACTTAGCCTTATCAGAAGCATTAGGCACCGACGTATTAACTGAAAGCGCATTGCAAGTCGCGCCTGCAGCGCCTCAAGCACGGCCGGCTGAGCTTATCACGGCATCCGTGCAAGGACCTGCGCAACAAGTTCAAGTCACACCAGAGATCGTCACGCGCATCTCAACATCCGGTGGGCGCCACTGGGGCGTTAACGTTGGGCGTTACCCATCACGCTATGCGGCAGAGCGTATTTTGCTCAAGGTCGCACTAAACGAAATGACAACGCTGGACGGATCGCTCCGCCGGGTTGTTCAACGATCTGGCGGATTTGACGCGAACTTCATGGGATTAACGCGTGAAGGGGCTGACTTGGCCTGTCGTCGCCTCCAAGCTCGTAACACGCCATGCTTTATGATCGGGTCAGCTAGCTAATCACTGCAATACGCATACTTAAAGGACGTCGCGAAGTATCGCGGCGTCCTTTTTCGTTCTAGCGGTGTGCCGTGAGTTGTTTTGGCAAAATGAAGGGATAGGTCGCACTTAAATCGCACGGCCTTCAAAAGCAGCGGCCATCAGGGCACGGGTGTAATCTGTCTGCGGCGCATCAAAGATAGCATCAGCATCCCCTGCTTCGACCACATCGCCTTGTTTCATTACCATGACCTTATGGGACAAGGCCCGTACCACCTTCAAATCGTGTGAGATGAACAGGTAGGCCAGCTGATATTTCTGCTGTAAGTCGCGTAGTAATTCAACGATTTGCACCTGAACCGTCATATCGAGCGCAGAGGTCGGCTCATCCAGCACAAGCAGTTTTGGTCTAAGAATCATCGCCCGTGCAATCGCAATCCGTTGGCGTTGCCCACCGGAAAATTCATGCGGGTACCGGTCCATCAATGCAGAATCGAGACCCACCTCGCCCATGATCTCAGCCACCATCTCGCGACGGTCCCGGCTTGGATCAATGTCGTGAATAGTAAGGCCCTCAGCGATAATTTGGGCGACAGTCATCCGCGGAGAAAGCGATCCGTAGGGGTCTTGAAACACGATCTGCATATCTGTGCGGAGCGGGCGCATTTGTTTTTGGTTCAACCCATCAATGTCTTGGCCTTGAAAGCGAATTTGCCCCTCAGATTTGATCAACCGCATGATTGCAAGCGCCAGTGTCGTCTTACCCGACCCCGATTCGCCAACAACGCCAACCGTTTCCCCTGCACGCACAGTCAATGTCGCGTCATTGACCGCCTTGATGTGACCAACAGTTCTTTTCAGAAGACCACGGTGGATCGGGAACCAAATTTTCGCAGCATTCGTTTCCAAAACCACAGGGGCACCTGCCGGAACGGGCAACGGCGTGCCTGTCGATTCAGCAGCAAGCAACATTTGTGTATAGGGATGTTGCGGATTCGCGAAAATCTCACCTGTTGGCCCAGCTTCAACAATTTCACCGTCCTTCATCACACAGACGCGGTCCGCGATCTTACGGACGATGGTCAGATCATGGGTGATGAACAGCAGCGACATTTTCTCGCGCTGCTTAAGATCTGCCAGCAAGTCGAGAATTTGCGCCTGAATAGTGACATCAAGCGCCGTCGTCGGCTCATCCGCGATAAGCAGTTCCGGTCCATTCGCAAGCGCCATCGCGATCATCACACGCTGGCGCTGCCCCCCCGACAATTGGTGCGGATAAGCCCCAAGGCGGCTTTCTGCGTCACGAATACCGACTTGGTTAAGCAATTGTATGATCTTGTCGGTCAAGGCTGGGCCACGCAGCCCTTGGTGCAATTCAATCGATTCAGCCAGCTGCTTTTCCAGCGTATGCAGTGGGTTCAGCGAGGTCATGGGTTCTTGGAAAATAAAGCTGATATCATTGCCACGAACCCGGCGCAGATCAGTTTCGCTCGCCCCGACCATCTCAGCCCCATCATAGGTAATCGACCCGTCCACATAGGCGCTGTCGCCTAGCAGTTGCACCGTCGACAAGGCCGTCACAGATTTGCCTGATCCAGATTCCCCAACCAGCGCGACAGTCTCACCTTTGTGGACTTGGAACGACACATTGCGCACGGCATGTGTAACTTCACCGTCTTGGCGAAACCGGACGTTCAGATTTTTAACGTTAAGCAAGGCGGTCATGAAAACGTCTTTCGCGGATCGAACGCATCACGGATACCCTCAAAAATAAACACCAGTAGCGACAACATAATCGCGAAGGTAAAGAAGGCGGTAAAGCCAAGCCATGGCGCTTGCAGGTTTTGCTTTGCTTGCAATGTTAACTCGCCCAGCGACGGGGCGGACGACGGCAGGCCAAACCCAAGGAAGTCGAGCGACGCAAGCCCACCAATCGCACCTGTCACAAGGAATGGCAGCATCGTCACCGTGGCCACCATCGCATTTGGCAGCATGTGACGGAACATGATTGTGCGGTCAGATACGCCAAGGGCTTTGGCCGCGCGCACGTATTCAAAGTTCCGCGCCCGCAAAAATTCAGCCCGGACCAAACCCACCAAGGCAGGCCAACCGAATAATATAGTTAGAAACACAAGCAGCCAGAACGACCGCCCAATGATCGCAAAGACGATAATGATGACATACAGCGACGGCATCCCGGTCCAAACCTCGATGAACCGCTGAAACACCAAATCTGTCCACCCGCCAAAGTACCCCTGCACAGCACCAGCAACAATTCCAATCAGCGACGAGCCGATTGTCACAATAGCAGCAAAGAGAATCGACAACCGAAATCCGTAGATAATCCGAGCGGCAACATCACGTTTGGTATCGTCAGTGCCTAAGATATTCGTCGCGGACGGGGGCGCCGGGGCCACACCGCGCACATCTACAATTGTGGTGTAAGAATATGGGATAACGGGCCAAATCGCCCACCCTTTTTCAAACCCATCAATAGCAACGTCGTCACCAGACTCGACGGTTTCAAGCAAGCCTTCAGGATCGTCAAAACAATCTTCAAGACCACCCGTCGCGATCAGGCATTTAACCTCGACATCGCTGTAAACAGCCTCTGTTGGGAAATCACCGCCAAAATCCTGCTCTGAATAAAAGGTCATCACAGGCATTCGCAATTCACCCCGATAGGACACAAGGATCGGTTTGTCGTTTGCGATTAATTCAGCAAAAAGCGACAGAAAGAACAGGATTGAGAATATCCACAGCGACCACACCGCCCGTCGGTTCCGTTTAAAATTTCGCCAGCGGCGTTGGTTCAGCGGCGATAGCCACTTACCACCACTCAGCATGGCCGTTTCGGGGATGTCTTGAATGCTCATCTAGCCTCTCCCCTCAAAATCAATACGCGGATCAATGAACACGTATGTAATATCCGTCACAATCGCGACGACCAATCCCATCAACGAGAATGCGAACAAGGTGCCAAAGACAACGGGATAATCACGGGCAACGGCCGCCTCAAACCCAAGCCTGCCAAGTCCATCAAGCGAGAAAAGCGTTTCAATAATCAGGGAGCCACCGAAAAAGACGCCGATGAACAAGGCTGGGAAGCCTGAGATCACGATCAGCATCGCATTGCGGAACACGTGCCCATACAAAATGCGGGATTCGGGCAGGCCCTTGGCCTTAGCCGTGATGACGTACTGCTTTTTAATCTCATCGAGAAAGCTGTTCTTGGTCAACAAGGTCAGTGTCGCAAACGCCGAAATCGTCGACGCCAAAACTGGTAACGTGATATGCCAAAAGTAGTCTAGGACTTTGCCGATCATCGACAGGTCTTCAAAGTTGGAAGACGTTAAACCGCGCAGCGGGAAGAGCCGATAGTAAGACCCACCAGCAAACAAAACGATCAACAAAATCGCAAACAGGAACCCCGGGATCGCATAGGCCACAATGATCATGGCCGACGTAACAGTGTCAAAGCGGGACCCATCGCGCACAGCCTTTTTGATCCCCAGCGGAATAGAAATCATGTAGGCAATCAGCGTGGACCACAGGCCCAAAGTGATCGAAACAGGCATCTTTTCAAGGATCAGATCCACAACTGATATGGATCTGAAATAGCTTTCCCCAAAATCAAACCGCAAATAGTTCCACATCATATTGAGGAAGCGTTCCAACGGCGGTTTATCAAAGCCAAACTGCCGTTCAAGTTCCTCAATAAAGTCCTTGGATAGACCGCTTGAGCCGGGGTAAGCGCTGTCTTCTTGCGCACCAACATCGGCATCGGCATTACCCCCAGCGATGGATTCAAACACATCACCGCCGCCTTCCATGCGCGCGATGATCGTCTCAATCGGACCACCGGGGACAAATTGGGTTAAGCCAAAGTTTAGGATCATGATCCCCAGCAATGTGGGGATCACAAGCAACAACCTGCGAAAGATATACGCGCCCATCGAGTTTTCCTAACCGCCCGCTTACCGCAGTGCGCCAGCCGTTTTCAGGGCTTCATATTTCTCTGCGTTGAACCACCAGTAATCAAGATGGCCAAGCCCAAATTCAGGCAATTCTTCGGGGTGCTCAAACATATCAAAGTAAGCGGTCCAGTTCTTGCCCAAATACCAAACCGGGACAATGAAATACTCATGACGCATGATCCGGTCCGCAGCCTTCACAAGGGCAGCCATTTCTGCGTAATCACCAGCGGCAGCGATCTGATCGCCAAGTGCGTCAATCGCTTCGGAACAATATCCAGCGGAGTTAAAGACGTCGTCTTTGTCTTCACACCCAAACTTTTGTGAGAATCCGGTACCTTCTTGTAGGCCATTGACCCAATAGCCAAAGATCATCTCAAAGTCGTTCTCTTGGGTTCGCGCCTGATATTGTGCCGGATCAACACGGTTATACGTGATGTTCACGCCTAGACGTTTCAGGTTCTCAATGTATGGATTGATAATACGGTCAAAGCTTTGACGTGTTTCTAAAAACTCAACATCAAGCGTTTTCCCATTTGTATCGCGCAACAAACCATCATCGCCAGTCACCCAGCCGGCCTCTGCCATCAGGGCAAGCGCGGCACGCAAGTTGCCCCGATCAAGAGGGCGAGCACCAGAAGTATGCGGAAGAGCAGCTTCAGTGGTGAGAATTTCAGGGTCGATCATGTCACCAAGCGACTCGAGAATCTCCAATTCGCGACCAGTAGGCAATCCATCCGCTTTCAAACGGTCATTCTGCCAGAAACTTTCGCGCTGCTGGAAAAGCCCATATTGCAAATTGTCGTTGGTCCAAGTGAAGTTATAGACCAAACCAATCGCTTGGCGGACACGACGGTCAGCAAACTTTGGATCGCGTAGGTTAAACACAAAACCAGTGGCAGCTGGCAACGCACCATCTGCCAATTCTTTACGGATCACCCACTCTTTTTCAATCGCCGGGAAATCATAGGAGGTGGCCCAGTTGATCGAACTATTCTCACGGCGGAACGTAAATTCACCAGCCTTGAAAGCCTCAAATGCTGCGGACGTATCGGCGAAATACTCAATCCGGATACTGTCAAAGTTGCCTTGCCCAACATTGATCGGCAAATCAGCGCCCCAGTAGTTTGGGTTCCGTTCATATATAATCTGACGGCCCGGATCGACCGATCCAGTCATATATTCAGCAGTGCCGGGCGAGACTATAAGGTCGGATTCATCAAGACGCGCTCCAGTTTCTTCGAACCACGCTTTTTGCATCACAAGGGCGTTGGCCATCTGACCGATCCGGCCACGCACCGGTGCGTCTTCGGCGAAAGTAAACTTAACGGTGTAATCGTCTAGCGCCTCATAGGTTTCAACAAGCTCTGAAATGGCCTGAGCAAAAGACGGCGTCGATTGTTCGCGCATTAATGCGTGTGTAAAAATAACATCCTCAGCTGTCATTGGCTTGCCGTCAGAGAATGTCACATTCTTACGAAGATTGAAGATCACATATGAATTGTCGTCCGGGTACTCCAGCGTTTCACAAACCAGACAATAGTATGTCCCCACTTCATCCGCGGTCGTCGTCATCAACCGTTCCCAAACGATCGACGAAAGACTGCCCGGCGTGCCTTCAAGGGTCGCAAACGGGTTCATGCTGTCGAATGTCCCATTTGCCGAAATTGAAATTTCGCCACCCGTTGGCGCATCTGGGTTCACATATTCGAGATGCGCGAAATCGGCCGGGTATTTGATATCGCCGTATTCGTTGTAGGCGTGGCTGACCGTGACATGACCGTCTGCAAAAGCCTTACCAGCGAACAAAGCCATCCCAACAAATAATGCGGTACTGGCAAGCCAGACCGTATTGCGGTGCGACCCTTGCAGTATCGTGCGGGCAACGGCGCTGTGTTGGTGGCGATTTCGCATCTTATTCTCCCAAGGACTGTCGGAACGTAACATTTCAATGAAAGCTAACGAGACCTTCGAAACAATCAAGTTGCGAATGCGTGATAACGCCGTGAACATATCGTTTTCAAAGGCATAGGCACAAAAAAACCGCCCCAAACCATAGGACGGCTTTGATAACATTGATTTGACGCAAGATTAGCCGCCGATGGAAGCCAAATACGCAATAAGGTTCGCCCGATCCTCAATCTTCCGAAGGCCACGATAATTCATAGCAGTTCCCGGCGCATAGCCCTTGGGATTCTCGAGAAACGCGTTCAAATTCTCAGGCGTCCATTGCTGCGCAACCGCAATCAGACTGCCAGAATAACCGAACCCGTCAACCGAACTCACAGCGCGGTCAACAACGCCGTTCAGATGCGGACCAACCCCGTCTGTGCCGTCAAGCTTGTGACATGCAGAACACGGGCGAAACTCGCCTTCACCAGCGGCAGCGTCAGCCATGGCATAAACTTCTTCGAAAGGGGGGCCTTCCGCGACAACTTCTTCAACCACATCGCTTTCGACGGGAATTACATAAGCCTGTGCATGGTCACCATGGCCACCATCAGCACCATGGTAAATCAGGTCAGCAACAAAGCCACCAAGCAAAAATACCAGAAATGTGCCACAAATACCGCCGATGGCTTTTGTAATTGTCATTGTGTCGAACATGTCGCGTTCCAATTCGTTCGCAGGTCAGTCATCACCTACCCGCTTCCTTACCTTGGTTGCAAGGTATAGTGGCGCGACCAATTGCCCTTTTTGGGTATCATGTGGCGGAGGTGTTAAGAATGATTGGCAAAATCGCATTTCAAGGCGAACTTGGTGCATATGGTCATCAGGCTTGCGCAGAGGCACGTCCAAACTTTGATCCCCTGCCCTGCGTCACTTTCAATTCCGCTATCGAAGCAGTCCGAAATGGCGATGCTGATCTTGGCATGATCGCCGTTGAAAATTCGACATATGGTCGTGTAGCTGATGTCCATTCCCTGCTACCCGAAAGCGGTTTGCACATCGTTGATGAGGCATTTGTGCGGGTTCATATCAACCTGCTAGGACAAAAGGGTGCAGAGCTTAACAACATTACACACGCCCACGGTCATGTAGTGATCCTGCCGCAATGCGCTGGCTTTTTGCGCGAACATACAATTAGTGGTGTCGTCAGTTCGGACAATGCAAAGGCAGCGCGCGATGTGGCCGAGGGGTCTGACCCGACCCAAGGTGCGCTCGCGTCAGAGTTGGCAGCGGGTATTTACGGACTCGACGTTTTGGCCCGGAATATCGAGGATCAAGACAACAACACCACGCGCTTTATTGTCATGGCCCGCGATCTTGATGACAGCAGGCGAGGCGATCAGGGCATGATGACCAGCCTTGTTTTCCGGGTTCGCAACATCCCTGCAGCCTTGTTCAAAGCGATGGGCGGTTTTGCGACGAACGGCGTGAACATGACAAAGCTGGAAAGCTACATGGTTGGCGGGACCTTCCAAGCGACGCAATTCTACGCAGAGATCGAGGGGCACCCTGACGACCGCAACGTCAAGCTAGCGCTCGAAGAACTGGACTATTTCACAGATATGGTACGTCTCATGGGCGTGTACCCAACCTCGGCGCGGCGCAAAACGTCATAGGTCGCACGACAGGTCGGGGCTAGTTGCCGCGCTTATAATCATCGGCAACACCAGCGACCTGCTCAGCCACCCTGCGTGAAAACCGCTTGTTCAAATTGCCTTTTGCAAGTTTCAGAGATTGCAAAAGCAACCTTGCTGACAACGATTTTGCGGTAAGGTTAACCGTCACCGAAACGCGTGTTGTCGTTGGGGATAAGGCCACAAGATCAACGCCTGTGACACTATTGAGCCCTGTTGCCGCTGTATCGATTTCGAGTCGCTGAGGCGCGGCCAGATTCGCGATGGTTGCGCGCAACTTTCGATCCTTACCGCGAAACGTAAACGCCACGTCCCAAGCAGACCCAACGCGCACAGGTCCAGCTTCATCGACACGTACCACCTTTGCGCCGCGCCGCAGAGCCTGCCGCTCATAGGTATCGAAATTAGCAACCTTCTGAAACACATACTCAATTGGTGCATCAATATCTTTGTGCGTGGTAAAATCCATTAATCATCCATCTCAACCAAGGGCGCGCAGCCACGAATCAACTAATTCTAACTCAACGTATTCGCGAGCCAATTGTCCAAAAGGAAATGAGCAATCGCCCCTTCCCGCGCTGGTTTCATCACCGGGTGTTGCCCTGCAAAAACAATATGCATGTCAGCGCGGCTGACCCACATCGCATCTTCCAGCTCATCAACATCAACGGTAATCACATCGTCTAACGCTTCTCCGGCGCACCCAAACATCAAAGACGCGGGAAACGGCCACGGCTGGCTTGCCAAATAGGACACGGGGCCGACAGTGATCCCGCTCTCCTCTTTGACTTCGCGCCGCACAGCAGCCTCAAGCGTTTCCCCCGGCTCCACAAACCCTGCCAAAAGCGAATACATCCCATCAGGCCAACCGGGCGAGCGACCAACAAGCACCTTGTCGTCCTTGGTGATTAACATAATGACAACGGGGTCAGTGCGCGGGAAATGTGACCGCGTGCAACTTGGGCAATTGCGCTGCCATCCACCCATCGCGAAATCGCTTAAGTGGCCACACGTGCTGCAAAATTTATGCGAACTATGCCATCCAAAGATTGCCCGCGCCGTCGCTGCCAGCTCAGCGTCGCACGGTGTCAGGTACGTCATGATCGCGCGAAGTTCTGCAAAAACAGCATCACCTTGCAAGCTTGGATGGACCTGCTCTGAGGGATCTAAGAAAGTGTTGAGCGCCTCATCATCTAATCCCTCTGGAACCCAAGAACTGATGTCTGCAGCAAACGTTGGCACACCGTTGTCGCGCCCAAGATAGATGCGATCAACCGATGCATCAGTCATGATAGGGTGGTCCACACTTATCCGCACAAGTGCGTCATGTGCTAACGCAACCAATGGCTTACCGCGCCACAACACAATAACTTGCGTTGCTTCACTTGCCCAAAGCTGTGCGGCATCGCCACGTTCATGGGCCGCCCGATCAAGGCCGGAACCACCAAAAGTCACTGTTTCTGCATGTCTCATATCGCGTCTAATGCCATGTTATTCGCAGACTTTCAATTCCCACTGGGCTGTTTTGGTTCCTACTTTAAGCTGTTGAGACAGCAACTTAAGCGCGATGAGACCGATACTAAAAGAGTGCGTGCCGCGAAACCACATAGTCCAGCGCCAAACGTCCTTCGACCATGTCTGTTGTAGACCACGGGTCTGCACACCCATCATTTCCTAGTGACTGCAGACGAATCCGAGCACCATCTTGGGGTCAGTGATCTGGGTTTGCCGCGGACTGACATGAACTTTCGACTCGTGGCTCAGGACGCGCAAACAACCGCAACCGACCGAGCGTAGTAGGCCTTGGCGTCGGTGAACTATGGGTCACGCAATTCACACTGAACCTCACGCGATGACATGCCCTTGCGCGGCGAAAGAATCCCG
>JAPKCP010000200.1 GCA_028822885.1 Yoonia sp.
CTCCATCACGCTCAAAGCCTATGCTGTATTCAAATGACACCCTGGTGAGCGCACGATTAAGGTCCCTAGTGCTCAATCTCAGCGCGATCACGCAAAGTTGTAAACTCACCCCAAAGCCTATGCGTACAAGAAACGACAATTTGCAAACGCATTTCGACACGCTTAGAAAGGTGTATGTTGGAACACGGTCATAACCCCTCTCTCGTGTTAGCGTCGCTCGCGATTGCCTTGATGGCAGCTTTCACTGGCCTGTCGTTGACCCGAGGTGCGTCCGTGATGGGGACGGCGCGTCGCAAGCTATTCGTGTCGATGTCTGCTGTGGCGTTGGGCACTGGCATCTGGTCGATGCATTTTGTGTCCATGCTCGGTATGACCCTGCCCGTGTCATTTCACTACAACGCACTGGTCACGATGATGTCGGCACTGGTGGCGATATTATTGACTGGTATCGCACTTCTTTTGGTTCACTTTGGTGAACGCACGCCACAGCGCATCACGCTGGCTGGCGTTTGTGTCGGTTTTGGTATCCTCGCGATGCATTATCTTGGGATGTCAGGCATCCAAGCTGTCAAACCGGTCTATTCCGCGCTTGGTATTCTGGTGGCCATCGTGGCGTCGTTGGTCCTGTGCGTGGCGTCCATTTGGATCAGCTATGGGAACCGTGGTAGCCGCAACATCCTGCTTGGAACTGTCGTGTTTGGGTCGACGGTTGTTGCCGTCCATTTCATCGCTATGGCTGGGACGCATTTTGTGAAGGTTGAGGGGGTCGTGTCTTCTGGTCTCTGGCTAAGCAACGAAGTGCTCGCCTTTGGTGTGACACTATCCTCGTTTGTGATTTCTGGCGCTTTTCTACTTGTCAGTGTGACGTTTGCAACGGGCCTGCGTGCACCACGTGATGAGGATGATAAGATGCAACTCAGTGAAGCTGAAACACCCGTTTTAGATAGTCAGACAATCATTCGTGTCCCCTACGAAAGCGACGGACAGACCCATTTTGTGCAAAGCAAAGACATCGTGTGCGTCCAAGCTGAGGGGCGTTATACTTTCCTATATCATCCGACAGGACGATTGTTTTGCCCATGGTCGATTTCTGACATGAAAACCCGGCTTGCGAACACCAGCTTTGTGATCGGACATCGCAGTTATCTGATCAACACCGATCACGTCACACGGTTTGAGCGTAAGAAAGATAACGGGGTATGTTACTTTGATGGAACCGCACATCTCGATGAGGCCCCGGTCAGCCGATCCTATTTGAAAAAGGTGCGAACGCGCCTTGGTGTTTAGGTAGACTTTACGCATAAGCCGATTGATTGCTGCAGATGCATACGCACTTCGTGCCCAATATGCGCATTTCGTGCGCTGATACTTGCGCTTCAAATCTTCACACTAGCACCTCTGATGCGCTGTCCCGTTGGATGATCCCGAGTACCGGCGTCGGGGAGGACATCGTATGATACCAGCAGCATTTGAATACTATCGACCCGCAGATATCGCAGGCGCGTTATCTATTTTGGCAGAGCACGGCGATGACGCCCGCGTCCTTGCTGGGGGGCACAGCCTGATCCCGATGATGAAGTTGCGCATGGCCGACGTGCCACACCTGATTGATTTGCAGGACATCGCTGATCTCAAGGGCATCACGATTGAAGGTGGCACAGTCACTATCGGCGCAATGACCACCCAGCATGAATTGATCAACCACGATGCGCTGGTCGCAGCTTGCCCCATCATCCGCGAGGCAGCCCTTCAGATCGCAGACCCGCAGGTTCGCTACATGGGAACGATTGGTGGGAACGTCGCCAATGGTGATCCCGGCAACGATATGCCCGGCCTGATGCAATGTCTTGATGCCAATTTTGTCCTTGTCGGTGCAGATGGCACACGCACGGTCAAGGCCCGCGATTTTTACGAGTCCGCCTACATGACCGAGCGGGACGACGAAGAAATCCTAACCCACATCACCTTTGCTGCCGTCGATGCGGGCTATGCGTATGAAAAGCAGAAACGCAAAATCGGTGATTACGCCACTGCCGCCTGTGCTGCACTGATCACGAAGAACGGCGATAAAGTTGCCACCGCTGCTATCGCAATGACAAACCTCAGCGATGTGCCTGTGTTGTCAGAAACCGCAGCTGCCGCATTGGTCGGCACATCATGTGACGCAGACGCGGTGAAAGCCGCCGTTGCCGCCGCACTCGAAGACATCGACCCAACAGAAGACAATCGCGGCCCAGTCGCATTCAAGATGCACGTCGCTGGCATCATCATTTCACGCGCAATCATGCGCGCTTGGTCAAAGGCGTAAGGGAGGACATCATGACAAAACAAATCGTATCGATGACGGTCAACGGCGAGAAGAAAGAAGTCCTCGCTGAACCCCGCGAACTGCTGATTTATGTGTTGCGCGAAAAGATGGGCATGAAGGGTCCGCATGTTGGGTGTGAGACATCCCATTGTGGGGCTTGCACGGTTGAGATTGACGGCAAGTCTGTGAAATCCTGCACCATGTTCGCCGCTCAGGCCCAAGGCGCTGAAATCACAACAATCGAAGGTCTGGGAAGCCCTGACAACCTGCACGTGCTTCAAGAGAACTTCAAAGAACATCACGGCTTGCAGTGCGGCTATTGTACCCCCGGCATGATCACGCGTGCCCATCGTCTGCTCATCGAAAACCCGAATCCAACAGAAGAAGACGTCCGCTTTGGCATCGCTGGCAATATCTGCCGCTGCACCGGCTATCAGAATATTGTGAAATCCATTTTGTCGGCAGCCACTGAGATCAATTCTGCAAAGGAGGCCGCCCAATGAAGGATGAAGTCACACGCGAAGAACGGGTCACAAATCTCAAAGGTTTGGGCTGTTCCCGCAAGCGCGTCGAAGATGCCCGCTTTACCCAAGGCAAGGGCAACTACATCGACGACCTTGAGATGTCAGGAATGCTGACAGGCGATTTTGTCCGTTCGCCCTACGCACATGCCCGCGTCAAATCGATCAACATTGATGCAGCCATGGCGCTGGACGGTGTAATTGCAGTCCTGACGGCCAAAGATTTGGAGCCACTGGGTTTGCATTGGATGCCAACACTGGCTGGTGACAAGCAGATGGTTTTGGCTGACGGAAAGGTGCTGTTCCAAGGCCAAGAAGTAGCCTTTGTCGTCGCCAAAGATCGCTACATCGCGTCGGACGCGGTTGAGCTGGTTGAGGTCGATTACGAAGAGTTACCCGTCATCGTGGACCCGTTCAAATCCATGCAGTCGGATGTCATTTTGCGCGAAGACCTTGACCCCACAGCCCCCGGCGCGCACGGCCCCCGCAAACATCCGAACCACATTTTTACATGGGAAGTTGGCGACGAAGAAGGCACCAATGCGGTGATCGACGACGCCGACATCGTGGCCGAAGAATCCATGTATTATCACCGGACACACCCCTGCCCGCTTGAACCATGTGGTTGCGTCGCAAGTATGGATAAGGTGAACGGGAAACTGACACTTTGGGGCACGTTCCAAGCCCCGCATGTCGTGCGCACAGTCGCCTCTCTTTTGTCTGGTATCGAAGAGCATAACATCCGCGTTGTCTCCCCCGACATTGGCGGTGGTTTTGGCAACAAGGTTGGCGTCTATCCCGGCTATATCTGTTCCATCGTCGCCTCCATCGTCACGGGCGTGCCTGTGAAGTGGGTCGAGGACCGGATGGAAAACCTGATGTCCACGGCATTCGCGCGGGACTATTGGATGACGGGCAAAATCTCGGCCACCAAAGAAGGCAAAATCACAGGGCTGCATTGCCATGTGACCGCCGACCACGGTGCCTTTGACGCATGTGCTGACCCGACCAAGTTCCCGGCTGGATTTATGAACATCTGCACGGGGTCTTACGACATCCCTATCGCTTATCTGGGCGTTGACGGCGTCTACACCAACAAAGCCCCCGGCGGCGTATCGTATCGCTGTTCGTTCCGTGTGACTGAGGCTGTCTACTTCATCGAGCGCATGATCGAAGTCCTCGCGATTGAGATGAACATGGACGCAGCAGAACTGCGCCGGATCAACTTTATCAAAAAGGAACAGTTCCCGTATAATTCTGCCCTTGGTTGGGAATATGATAGCGGCGACTATCACACTGCTTGGGACAAAGCACTGAAAGCAGTCGACTATGACGGCCTGCGCAAAGAACAGGCAGAACGTGTCGCGGCCTACAAACGCGGTGAAACCCGTACGATTATGGGCATCGGCCTTAGCTTCTTCACCGAAATCGTCGGGGCTGGTCCGGTTAAGAACTGCGATATCCTTGGGATGGGCATGTTCGACAGTTGCGAAATCCGCATTCACCCAACTGGGTCTGCGGTTGCGCGGCTTGGAACAATCAGCCAAGGCCAAGGACATGCCACAACTTTTGCGCAAATCCTTGCATCCGAGATTGGTATCTCAGCGGAATCCATCACGATTGAGGAAGGCGACACAGACACGGCCCCTTATGGACTTGGGACGTATGGATCGCGCTCTACCCCTGTTGCTGGTGCAGCCGCAGCAATGGCTGGGCGAAAAATTCGTGCCAAGGCGCAAATGATCGCGGCCTACTTGCTTGAGGTGCACGACGATGACGTTGAATTCGACGTCGATCGCTTTGTCATCAAAGGCGCGCCAGAGCGGTTCAAAACCATGGGCGAAATCGCCTATGCCGCCTACAACCAAGCCATACCGGGACTTGAGCCGGGTCTCGAAGCGGTCAGCTACTACGATCCGCCCAACATGACCTATCCGTTTGGCGCTTACGTTTGCGTCATGGATATTAACGTCGACACAGGTGTTCCAACCATCAAACGTTTCTATGCACTTGATGATTGCGGCACACGGATCAATCCAATGGTCATTGAGGGTCAAATTCACGGTGGTCTCACCGAGGCGCTCGCGGTCGCATTGGGTCAAGAGATTTCTTATGACGAGATGGGCAACCACAAGAACGCGACGCTGATGGACTTCTTCCTACCAACAGCTTGGGAGGTTCCGAATTACGAGACCGACCATACCGTTACACCGTCCCCGCACCACCCGATCGGAGCAAAAGGCGTCGGGGAAAGCCCACATGTTGGCGGCGTGCCGTGTTTCTCGAATGCGGTGCAGGATGCGTTCCGCCCATTTGGCAACCGTCATACGAATATGCCGCACGATCATTGGCGCATTTGGAAGACCGCCAACGATCTTGGCATGCACGATTGAACACCGGGCGGGGCATTTTTATGTGCGCCGCTCCCACTCATGGAACCTTGGCCTATGACACGTTGGACAGACCTTCAAACCTCGTTGGCCAAGACAGGCTACATCGCCAGTGATGATCTGGCGACAGCGCTCCACATTGCCACCACTCTCGGGCGGCCTCTTCTTCTTGAGGGGGCCGCTGGTGTGGGCAAAACGGAAGTCGCGCGCGCGCTAGCTTCAGTTTACGGCACTCAGTTGATCCGGCTGCAATGCTACGAAGGACTGGATGCGTCCCAAGCAATTTACGAATGGAATTATCAACGCCAATTACTGTCGATCCGCGCCTCAGCCGAGGCGGGTGAGACAGGGTCAGCGGTCGAGGCACGGATTTTTTCGGAAGACTACCTACTTGAACGCCCCCTGCTTAAGGCAATCCGTCAAGCCACCCCCCCGGTCCTGTTAATCGATGAAATTGACCGGGCTGATGAGGAGTTTGAGGCTTACCTGCTCGAAGTTTTATCCGAATTCCAAATCACGATCCCAGAATTGGGCACGATCACCGCGACGACGCGACCCTTGGTAATCCTCACAGCCAACGGTACCCGTGATCTATCAGACGCCCTGCGCAGACGCTGCATTTACGCGCACGTTGACTACCCAGATCGGCAGACCGAACTTGCGATTTTGGCGTCGCGTTGCCCAGGGATTGAGGCACATCTTGGCGCGCAAATCGTTGGGTTTGTGCAAAAATTACGGGCTGAAGAATTGGAAAAAGTCCC
>JAPKCP010000016.1 GCA_028822885.1 Yoonia sp.
AGGCGGGCATGGCGGAATGGACCGAAGGGCTGAAAGCCGTGACGTTCCACAACAAACTGGGATCGCAGTTTGACCGGGTAGAGCGCATCGTGGCACTCGCCCGCGAAATCGCTCCCTCCGTTGGGGCTGATCCGGATGAAGCGGCAGAGGCTGCGCGGATCGCCAAGGCCGATCTGCGCTCAGAGATGATTTATGAATTCCCAGAATTACAGGGACTTATGGGGCGGTATTACGCCAAAGCAGCAGGGGCATCCGACGCGGTTGCCGCCGCCGCACAAGACCACTACTCCCCCCTCGGTCCATCCGACACAGTGCCAACTGCGCCAGTTTCCGTAGCTGTGGCCTTAGCGGATAAGCTCGATACACTGACTGGGTTTTGGGCGATTGATGAAAAGCCAACTGGGTCGAAAGACCCATTTGCTTTGCGACGTTCAGCGCTTGGGGTTATTCGGTTGATTTTGGAAAATGAGATTTCTTTGCCGTTGTTTGCCAAGGCAGGAAGCAGTCTGAGGCTGCTAAATTCAACGCTGTGGGACCTAGAAGTTATCTTTGGCGATGACGATCGTGACGGCCCCTATACCGAACTTGTAAAACATGTGCCTGACTGGATGGAAATCTTGGCGGCGTCGGAAAATCCTTCTGCTGAGGAAGAAGGAAGATGGAATTCCGAATGGCGGTATTTGGTTGTGGAAGGCCGGTCCAACGACCAGATGATCAACCTCCTCTCCTTCTTCCACGACCGCCTAAAGGTCTTCCTCAAAGACCAAGGCATCCGTCACGACATCATCGACGCCTGCATTGCGATGCCGGGCAACGACGACCTGACCCTGCTTGTGAAACGGGCAAAAGCCCTGTCAGAAACGCTCAAGACTGACGACGGTGAAAACCTGCTCCAAGCCTTCAAGCGGGCCAACAACATCCTGACCCAAGCCGAAGAAAAAGACGGTGTCGAATATTCCTACGGCGCGGACCTGAAATACGCGGAACACGACAGCGAAAAGGCGTTGTTCGCAGCGCTTGATGCGGCGGACACCAAGATTGCGCCGGCCATGGCATCCGAAGATTTCAGCACAGCAATGACGGCAATGGCAGAATTACGTGGTCCGATTGACGCTTTCTTTACCGATGTGCAGGTAAACGCTGAGTCGTCGCTGGTGCGCCGTAACCGTCTGAACCTTCTCAGCCGGATCCGGACAATATGCCTCAGCGTGGCTGATCTAACGCTGATAGAAGGGTAATTCACGCTTTTTGGTAACAAAGCTTTACCGGAGAGGGCAAAATCATCTACGCTGCGCTTGAACATAAGGATCGCCGCAGTGCAGCAATTAGCCCAGTTCCAAGCCTTCACTTTGATTACACCAACGGCTGCCATGGTCGGAAGTGTGCATGGTGGGCGTGCGAAATGTCTACAGCGTCTTATCCGGCTTGAAATGCCGGTGCCCAAGACGATTGCGCTGTCTTTTGATACAGTTAGCCAGATTTCAAAAGGTGAAATGCCGGATATGGCTGCGATCCTTGCCCCGTTTGGTGCTGGGCCGCTGTTGTCGATCCGCCCGTCGAGCCAAGATCCAGATTGGGGCGGGCCGGGTGCGATCCTGAATATAGGGATGAACGCGGCCAAACATACTGAGTTGTGTGCGCGGATTGGTGAACCAGCAGCGACACGTTTGTATTTACGCTTTGTTCAGTCTTATGCGGTACACGTACATAGGCTTGATCCTGAGGCGTTTGAATACCCAGATAGTACCGATGCGGAGGCGCTGAAGCGGGCTTTGGAAGCCTACGAATATGAAACGGACGAAGTTTTCCCCGACGAACCCGCTGTTCAGTTGGCTGAGGCATTGCGATCGATGGCCCGTGCATGGGACGGGACATCAGCACGGCTTTTGCGTGAGGCAAAGGGTGCGCCTGCGGACGCTGGACTTGGGCTGGTCGTGCAGGCGATGGCAATGGGGCTGGGCGCTGGTGAATGTGGTGCGGGGTTGATCCAGTTTGTAAGTAGTCGCACAGGCCAACCGCAGGTCACAGGGCGCTACGTCGCCCAAAGCCAACGGAGGCAGGCGTTGATTGAAGCGGACAATGCGATCTATCTAACGCGTGATCCGCGTGGTCCGTCTTTGGAAGATCGTGTGCCGGATGTGTTTGCTCAGCTGTTGGAGATCGGAGACGTCTGTCGCCGGAATTTGCGGGAAGAAATGATGGTGGAATTCACCATTGAATCTGGGATTTTGTGGATTTTAGACGCTGTGCGCGTCCCGCGTGCGTCACGAGCAGCTGTTCGCATCGCTGTCGCTCTTGCCAGCGATAAGGTCATTCCGCGTGAAGAGGCTGTTATGCGTATTCAGCCGACTGCATTGTCTGAATTATTACATCGCCAAGTTGATCCAAAAGCCGCGCGTGATCTGATTGTAAAAGGAATTGCCGCCAGCCCAGGTGCCGCCACGGGACGGCTTGTCTTTACGTCAAATGATGCTCAAGCGAGTGCTGCACGCGGCGACGCCTGTATTCTTGTCCGCCGCGAAACAACCCCTGAAGATATTCGTGGCATGCATGCGGCCCAAGCTGTTTTAACTATGCGCGGGGGAATCACGAGCCATGCTGCTGTTATCGGGCGTGGTTTGGGGTTGCCGTGTGTCGTGGGTGCCTCTGCCCTCAAGATTGATCGCAAGAACTTGCGGATTATTGGCCCTGATGGCCGGACATTTGGTGAGGACGATATCATAACGGTTGATGGCACAACTGGTGATATTCTTGCAGGCGCACCTGCAACGGTTGAGGCGTCCCTCGATGATGCGTTCCAGACGTTGCTGCAATGGGCTGATGATGTACGTGATATTGGGGTCCGTGCAAATGCTGACACGCCCGATGATGCCCAAACCGCGCGAAACTTTGCGGCTGAGGGGATTGGCCTATGCCGGACTGAACATATGTTCTTTTCCGGTGACCGTCTTGGTGTGATGCGCGAAATGATCTTTGCGGATAATGCGGATGATCGTCGCGCCGTTCTGGATCGACTGATGCCGATGCAACGTGCTGATTTCGCCGCATTGTTTGAGATAATGGCAGGTCTTCCTGTCTGCATTCGCTTGTTTGATCCGCCGCTTCACGAATTTCTCCCTTCAGATAAAGCAGGCATGCGCGACCTATCAGAGCAATTGGCATTGCCTCTGGCCGCTGTGACAGAACGGGTTGCCGCAATGGCGGAATACAACCCAATGTTGGGGATGCGTGGTGTGCGGCTTGGGATCACAATTCCAGAAATTTATGAAATGCAGGCCCGCGCGATTTTTGAAGCCACAGTGGATGCCAACCAAAACGGCGCAAAGGTTGTTCCCGAGATCATGATCCCGGTCGTCAGTGCGATGCGCGAAGTTGAACTTGTCAAATCCCGCATAGATGCGATTGCAGCGTCGGTTCGTGCAAATCGGCAGTATGATTTCGAATATCGCCTTGGCGTTATGGTTGAAACACCACGCGCGGCCCTGCGTGCAGAGGACATCGCACAATACGCAGAGTTTCTGTCGTTTGGCACAAACGATCTGACGCAGATGACGTATGGCCTGTCGCGTGATGATGCGGGGCGATTTATGTCCGCTTATGTTCAGCAGGGCGTCTATGAAGAGGATCCGTTTCACAGCCTCGATATTGAAGGCGTCGGAGAGCTGTTGTCGATTGGTGCTGAGCGTGGGCGCAAAGGCCGCAAGGATATCACCCTATCGTTGTGTGGGGAGCATGGTGGCACACGTTCTGCGATTGCGTTCTGCCGTAAACAGGGCTTTGACTACGTTTCATGTTCACCGTTTCGGGTGCCGGTTGCGCGACTTTCCGCCGCACAGCTCACGTTGCTGGACAAGAGGAAACCCGCTATTTAGACGAGGTTCGCCACACAACCACATGATCTGCTGATCTATTGGTGCAGAAATGGCAACGGTGTGTTTCCAGGTCACGTGCAGACTGGCGGGGGGGGTAGACTCAGGTCCGCATCTCCCCTAGGTCAGCCTCGCCTGCGTGGGGTTTGACCACGTGCAACGTGATGAGACTGCGATGAGATTGGGTTTGAAACAAATTTTGCCAGCACTTAGCTTGGCTTTGACCTTGTTTACAGGGCAGGCGTTGACAGCCGAGAATGTCTTGGCCAGCCGCTTAAGTGCTTTGCTTGGTCAAGAACGCCAAGCTCTATCTCTCATCTCTAATGCGCGGCTTTCGGCATTGACCACATTGCCACTGACCGCAGAACGCAACGTTGGCACATCACTTCAATCCGTCAGCTACAACAATGCATTTCTGACAAGCTTGCCAACAGCGACAGGCGGCCCACAGTGGCAGTGTCTGTCTGAGGCGCTTTATTTTGAAGCTCGGGGTGAAACAGCTACGGGGCTGTTTGCGGTCGGCGAAGTGATCATGAACCGGGTCGATAGCAACGCATATCCCGATTCCCTGTGCAGTGTCATCAATCAAGGGACTGGCCGCAAGTTTGCATGCCAGTTCACATATACGTGCGATGGCCGTCCTGAACAGATTTCAGAACAGAGCTCTTGGCGTCGGGTTGGTAAAGTTGCACGTCTTCTCATTGACGGTGCTGACCGTAACCTGACCGAAGGTGCGACCCACTACCACACAACAGCTGTCAGCCCATCTTGGGCCCGCCGCTTTCCGCGCACGGCTAAATATGGCGTTCATTTGTTTTATCGTCAGCCAACGCGATCCGCATCTAACTAATCGGTCGTAAGTCTGTCCGTGCATGCCGCCAATGGTGACCTTGCGAGAACGCCCCTGTGCGAGTATCCCGCCACCAACACACGCGGAAAGGCACGCCCATGACAAACGATATCCACCTCGCTTTTGCGCACCCAACCGAAAGGGCTGCTGCGAGTTCTGATGTGCCGTATGATCGGATCTCATTGCGGGACTACATTGTTGAGGTTGAAATTGGTGCTTTTCAGCTTGAGCGTGGCACCTTGCAGCGTGTCCGGTTCAACATTGTTGTTGAGGTTTTACCGCTTACGGGGCCGATTGACGACGATGTGGACCGCATCTTGTCCTATGACCGTGTGTCCGAGGCCATCAATATCGAATTGCAGGCTGAACGGATCAATTTGCTTGAAACCCTCGCTGCCCGTGTTGCCGAGCGTATCTTGCTGGAACCACAGGCCGAGCGCGTTTTTGTGCGGATTGAAAAGTTGGATCGTGGTCCCTTTTCGCTGGGTGTTGAAATTGTGCGCGCCCGCGATGGTGCGACGCCTGATGCCCAAGAACACGTTGAGGTCCCGCATCCGCGTGTTGTTTATATCTCTAACGAAGGCATCAATTCGCCGCATCTTAAGGGCTGGATTGATCAGCTGAAGGCCGAAGATGCACCGCTTATCCTATGCGTTGGTGCTGGTGGTATCGCTGTACCAACAACGGGTCACGCGATGACCCAGCGTCGGATTGATCTGCTGGCGATTGAACAGAACGCGTGGGTGCTGGCGGCAAAGGATCATCGGTGCAAGGTTGTGGAAACCCGGACCGAACTTGATTGGGCGATGAAGAATGGCCAGATATGCGTTTGGGCCCCTTCAAAAATTGTGTTGGACGCTGTGGATGGCCCTTCTGCGACAGCCACCGGTGCTTTGGCATTGGCCAGTTGGTTCGCTTCGGAAATTGAAGCCGCTGAACTGCTGGTTATCGGTGAAGATGCGCCAGAGGCGACGATGCCCGTGAAGGTCATTGGTCTAGAGGCCATCATTTGACGACGTATATTCAGCCAATCCCGCAAAGCACTGCATATGAAGATACATTGCGGCTAGGCGGCAGCAGTTGGCTGTTTGTTGAGACTGCGTTGGTGCGTGGTCGCGGCGCTGAGGCCGAAGAAGTCTTGCTTGAAGATCTGACGGCTAATCAACGTAGCCGGTTAAGCACACACCGTGCAACGATTTGTGGGTTAACGCTGGACGTGCCACGTATCATGGCCATCCTGAACGTCACGCCGGATAGTTTTTCGGACGGCGGCGATCTTTCAACTGTTGCTGCAGCGGTCAAGCGGGCCCAAGATATGGCGCCTTACGCAGATATCCTTGATATTGGCGGCGAAAGCACAAGGCCGGGCGCTGTCGAGGTCACTGTTGCTGAAGAAATCGACCGCACAGCGCCAGTGATCCGCGCGATCCGTGATGCAGGTATCATGACGCCAATTTCAATCGATACACGCAAAGCTAAAGTGGCCGCTGCTGCATTGGCTGCGGGCGCTGATATGGTCAATGATGTCTCAGCGCTGCGCTTTGATCCTGATCTTGCCGGTGTTGTGGCAGATGCGGACTGCCCAGTGTGTTTGATGCATTCTCAGGGTCTTCCGTCAGATATGCAGGACAATCCGCGCTACGCTGATGTGATGTTTGATGTTTTTGACCATCTGGCAGATCGGATCGACTTTGCAAACGCTGCGGGGATCAAGCACGACAAGATCATCACGGACCCCGGCATCGGGTTTGGTAAAACATTGCAACACAACGTGAACTTGCTGCGGAACCTTGCCATTTACCATGACCTTGGTTTGCCGATATTACTTGGGGCGTCACGGAAACGGTTTATTGGTACGATTTCTGGCGAAGACGATGCAGCGATGCGCCTTGGTGGGTCAATTGCGGTTGCATTGCATGGGGCCGCGCAAGGTGCGCAAATTTTAAGGGTCCATGACGTAAAAGAGACAAAGCAGGCGTTAAGTTTGCAAATGGCATTAAATGGGGCAGGCAATTATGGCTGAAAAATTATTTGGAACAGACGGTGTTCGCGGGACGGCAAACATCCATCCGATGACGGCTGAAATGGCGTTGAAGATTGGCGCTGCTGCTGGGCGATACTTTCGCAACGATGGCTCTAATGGCCACCGCGTCGTGATTGGCAAGGACACGCGCCTGTCTGGCTATATGTTCGAAAGCGCGCTGACTGCTGGTTTGACATCGACCGGCATGAACGTGCTGTTGCTTGGCCCTATACCGACGCCTGCGGTTGGTATGCTGACCACATCAATGCGCGCTGATGTTGGGATCATGATCTCTGCTAGTCATAATCCGCACCACGACAACGGTATTAAGTTCTTTGGCCCTGATGGCTTTAAGCTATCCGACGAGGCGCAATCAGCAATTGAGGAACTGGTCGCGGGTCCGATTGAACCCGCCCAAGCTGTCAACATTGGCCGCGCTAAGCGTATTGACGATGGTCGGTTCCGCTATGCCGAGCGTGTGAAAAGCACGTTCCCGTCAGGCATGCGCCTTGACGGTTTGAAGGTCGTCGTCGATTGCGCGAATGGTGCGGCCCACCGGGTGGCCCCAGAGGTGCTGTGGGAAATGGGCGCGACTGTTATTGCCGTTGGTGACAGCCCGAATGGGTACAACATCAACGACGGCTGCGGGTCCACGCATCCGACTTTGGCTGCTGAAACGATTGTTTCACATGGTGCTGACGTTGGCATTTGCCTTGATGGTGACGCGGACCGCGTGATGATTTTGGATGAAACTGGCAAAGTTGCTGACGGCGATCAATTGATGGCTTTGATGGCGACCCGTTGGGCCGAAGAGGGGCGTTTGGCTGGCGATACGCTGGTTGCAACTGTGATGTCGAACCTTGGGTTAGAGCGGTATTTGACTGGTAAAGGACTGCATCTTGAACGCACGGCCGTTGGTGACCGCTACGTGGTCGAAGCGATGCGCGAAAAGGGCTATAATCTTGGTGGTGAACAGTCTGGCCACATCGTGATGACTGATTATGCTA
The DNA here is from genome assembly GCA_028822885.1 of Yoonia sp. Lineage (GTDB taxonomy): Bacteria > Pseudomonadota > Alphaproteobacteria > Rhodobacterales > Rhodobacteraceae > Yoonia. The sequence goes on from JAPKCP010000016.1 coordinate 7,750, forward strand.
CGACTGGCGACGGTCTTTTGGCGGGTATCCAGTTCCTTGCGGCGATGATCGATGGTGGGAAAAAGGCGAGCGAGCTGACGCACAGCTTTGAAACTGTGCCGCAATTGTTGAAGAACGTCCGCTACGCTGCTGGCCAAGACCCATTGTCCGCTGCCAATGTGACCCGCGCGATCGCCGATGCTGAAAACAAATTGATTGGCACTGGCCGTCTGTTGATCCGTAAATCTGGGACAGAGCCGTTGGTGCGCGTTATGGCTGAATGCGAAGACTCTGATCTACTGAATGAGGTCGTGAACGGCATTGTCGCTGAGGTCGAAGCCGCGACCGCTTAGTCAAGACTGGGGAAACTATGTCCGATTACGTGGCTCTTTTGGGAACCAAGGGTGGGCCTGCTATTCGTACAGGCTCACCCATGCCAACGTCGCATTTGCTGATGCTGGATGGAAACCCGATTGTGGTCGACTGTGGGCTTGGGGTGACGCGGGGGATTGCTGATCAAGGCGTACCGTTGGCTGCTATCCGTCACATTTTCATAACGCATTTGCATTCGGATCATTATCTTGAGTTGGGGCCATTACTGCACACGGCATGGACTGCTGGCCTTTCCAAGACGGTAGATATTTGGGGACCTGAAGGACTGGACGCTTATTGGGATTTCTTCATCAAGTCGATGCAGGCTGATATTGACCTGCGGATCGCTGACGAAGGCCGCCCTGATTTGCGCGATCTTGTGCGCATGCATGTGTTGGACGCGGGCGATGTCGATTTTCTGGGGGCGGTGCAAGTCCGCGCTATGCGCGTAGATCATCCGCCGCTCACGGACACCTTTGCATTGTCGTTTCAGACGAACGAAACTCATGTCGTGTTTTCAAGCGATACTGCGTATTTCCCGCCCCTTGCAGAGTTTGCGAAAGGTGCTGATCTGTTGATCCATGAGGCGATGCTTGTTGATGCGGTTGACGCCTTGCTGACGCGTATCGGGAACGGGGATGATCGGTTGCGGACCCACATCATGCGATCCCATACGCCTGCTGCTGATGCTGGCCGGATTGCCACGGCTGCAGGGGTGAAGGCGTTGGCGCTAAACCATCTATTGCCGTCAGATGATCCTGCTTACGGGCCTGATGACTGGACCGCCGCTGTGAAGCCGCACTGGTCGGGTAAGCTGTTCCTTGGCACTGACGGACTGCGGATTAATCTGCCGCTTTAGGCGGTGGCGCGCAATTTACGAAGGCTGTTCCACTGGCTAATCGCAACGCCAATGAGGATCAACGCAAGGGCTGCAAAGAACCGCAAGGGCAGTGTCTCGCTGAGGACCAAAGCCCCAAAAACCATCGACCACACCGGGACTTGGTAGTTCACAAGGGTCATGAAGACGGCCCCCGCACTGCGGATGGTGAAGACGCGCAGCAACGCGGCAAGGGCGGTTGGCACGACCCCTAAAAAGATGATCGCAAGTGTGCTGCGTGTGTCGGCCATTTGCGGCACACCCTCAACGAGCAGCATCGCCGGGATCAACGCCGTAGCGCCGATCACCATCAAAATTGTAGCCATTGTGATGGAATCTATTGGCGGACAGCGGCGTGTCATCACGCTTGAAATGGCATAGGATAGGGATGCGGCAACGCATGCTAGCTGGCCTAAAGGCTCCCAGCCGGTTCCAATCCGTAAGACCGATGGGCCGATGAGCACGGCCGCCCCGACAAAACCAAGCGACACCCCGATGACATTGCGCTTCGTCATTGTTTCGTCTGAAAAGAAATGCGCCAGGGGCAGCACAAATAATGGGAGTGCGGCCATTGAAATACCCGCAAATGCGGATGGGACATATTGCTGCCCCCAGCTAAGCAAGGCAAAGGGCAGGGCAGTGTTCATGACCCCAATAACCAGTAAATACATGACCAAAGTGCGCGAAAATTCAGGCAAAGGGCTGCGTGTCACCACCATGATCGAGACAAGCGCTAGTGATCCCAGCGCTGTGCGGGCCGCAGCGACGGTCAATGGGCCATAGCCTTCTAACGCGATGGCCACGACCATGAATGTCCCACCCCATATCAGGCCAAGGGCAAGGATCGACAGCCAGTTCGATTTTGTTGGTTGTGTTGTCATAACCGGGGTTTGATCAGAGCAAAGGGGACTTGTCTAGCAGGGCTGTGTGATCAGGGTTTGCCTGCGTAGCGGAATCTAAGTGTGCCGTCAGTTTACGTTGTGTTTATAGCGAAGACGGGGATGCCTAAACTTGACATGTTGATTAAGTATTTGATGCAGCTGAAGTGATCTTTATGCAAAAATATTTATCCGCGCCGATGGTTCTGTCGTGCTGGATCCATTGGTGTTTGGGCCAAATTTAGCACTGCTTGCGCCTGTCAGAAGGGGGTTTCCATTAGTTGGGGCATTTAATGCCAGGCGTCGATGCCTCGGGGTTTAGGATTTTATTAGCCACAATTTGGCGTTGAGAACAAAAAAACTGGCCACCTGATATCAGGTGGCCAGTTTAATCACGAACGCCGAAGCATCAGTGCTTAGTTCTTTTCTTTGTCGACCATTTTGCCAGCAGAGATCCAAGGCATCATGGCGCGCAGTTTGCCGCCAACCAATTCGATCTCGTGTTCGTCGTTGGCACGACGGGACGCTTTGATTGTTGGCTGGCCAACTGCGTTTTCGAGCATGAAGTCACGCACGAATTTGCCAGACTGAATGTCGTCCAGAACCGCTTTCATGCGGGCCTTTGTTTCAACGTATGGCAGGATGCGCGGGCCAGAGACGTACTGACCGTATTCTGCTGTGTTGGAGATTGAGTAATCCATGTTGGCGATGCCGCCTTCATAGATCAGGTCAACGATCAGCTTTGTTTCGTGCAGGCATTCGAAATATGCCATTTCAGGCTCGTAACCGGCCTCAACCAGTGTCTCGAAACCCATGCGGATCAGTTCAACGATACCACCGCAAAGAACGGCTTGTTCACCAAAGAGGTCAGTTTCGCATTCCTGACGGAAGTTTGTCTCGATGATGCCAGACCGTCCGCCACCAATGCCGGAACAATAGGACAGGCCAGTTTCCATCGCTTTTCCAGTTGCGTCCGTGTGGACAGCAACAAGGCAAGGCACGCCGCCGCCTTTGGTGAATTCGCCGCGCACTGTGTGACCGGGGCCTTTTGGCGCCATCATGATCACGTCAACGCCTTCTTTCGGCTCAATCAGGCCAAAGTGGACGTTCAGGCCGTGGGCAAATGCAATCGCGGAGCCCGGCTTGATGTTGTCCTTGACGTATTTGTTGTATGTTTCTGCCTGAAGCTCATCGGGCATGGTGAACATGATCAAATCACACCAAGCAGCGGCTTCAGCGATGCCCATAACGGTGAGGCCTTCGCCTTCGGCTTTTGCTTGGGAAGGGGAGCCTTCGCGCAGAGCGACAACAAGGTTCTTCGCACCAGAGTCGCGCAGGTTCAGCGCGTGCGCGTGGCCTTGGGAGCCGTAACCAAGAATGGCTACTTTTTTGTCTTTGATCAGGTTCACATCGCAATCGCGATCGTAATAAACGCGCATGTCACGTCCTCCAGTTTGATTTCTGAGAGGATGTATAACTGGCGTTCAGGGATTTTTCGAGGTTGTATTTTTGAGTTGTTAAGGCGAAATGAATTTTGTTATGCTTAGAATGACTAATATACGTGATTTTTATGCTTGATGATGAAAGCCGCGCGATTTTGCGCCAATACCAAGCCAATCCAGCCCTCACTGTGCCGGAGCTGGCAGAGTGCGTGCGTATGACCCCTGCGCGGGTCAGCCGGCGTTTGGATAAGTTGGTTGAGGAAGGGATCATCCAAGGGCAATCAATTGTCATTGATTGGAATGCTCTTGGCTACGCAGTGCACGTGGCGCTGCGAATCACGCTTGATAAGACGGTGCCGCGGGCCTTTGACGAGTTTATTGCAGCTGCTCGTCTGGTGCCAGAAGTGCTGGAAATCCAGACGTTCCTTGGGCGTGTTGATGTCAGACTTTTGCTGATTGCGCTGGATTTGCCGGATTACCATCGTATTTACAGGGATGAAGTTCTGACGTTGCCCCATATCGCGGATATCGAGGCCCTGATGACGGTGGCAAATGTCAAACGCGAAGAGGCGTTACCGCTATGATATTGGACGCCACAGATCGGGCGCTGTTGCGGTTGATGCAAAAGGACGCGACCCAGCCGACAGCGCGTTTGGGTGAAAAGCTGGGGTTGTCGCAACCCGCGACTTGGCGGCGGATCAAGCGGTTGCAGGATGCGGGTATCATCACTGGGCGGCGGCTGAAATTGGATGCCGAAAAGCTGGGCTTTGGCGTGACAGTGTTTCTTGGGGTGAAGCTTGCGACGAAGGGGCGCGTTAGTCTTGAGGATTTTGAACGTGCCGTGACCGCCATCGCAGAGGTTCAAAGTGTTGAGCATGTTCTGGGGCTATATGATTACCGGCTGCGTGTTGTCGCGCGCGATCTGACTGATTTTGAGCGGGTTTTGCGACGGCGTATTATGACGTTACCGGGGGTGGGAGATGTTGAAGCCAACGTGTTGCTGAGCGAAGAGCGGCTGACTGGACCACTTTGATACGTATTTGCAGCGATACACATTTTCTTAGTGATTAGCTTTTAGGGTGGCCGTGAGAGTTGGGGTTGCAGATGCTTGTGATTAGAACCAAAAAACATGTCGTGCTATTCGCAACGGCGATAACGGTGTTTTCGCTTTTGTCTGCTGAGCTCCTTAATATATTGATGTTTCCGGTCGAAATTCTCAATCAAACGATGATCGGTACATTTGTAATTGTCAGCGTGATATCGTTGCCAACAGCGAGTTGGATCGGCCATAAGATGCGCGAGAATACGGCGCTTACGATTGAACTGAGACGATTGGTTAACAGGGATCGATTAACTGATGTTGCGGCGTGGGATTTTTTCTTTGCGCAGATGGATAGTCAGCCTGATGTTTACGGCGTTTCATTGATGGTCGATATCGACAGGTTCAAGTCGATCAATGACCGCTACGGGCATATTGCGGGTGACGCAGTTATTCAGGGCGTCGCTGCAGCGCTACGTGATAATATGCGGCCTCAGGACCTTGTTTGTCGTTTCGGAGGTGAAGAGTTTGTGATTTTCTTGCACGAACATAAGCGTGATGACGGCTATGTTGCTGCCGAACGGTTGCGTATTGCGATCGCTGCCACAATGATCCCGTTTGAGGGGGGCAACCTGAATGTAACAGTGTCAATCGGGGGGGCTTTGAAAGACCGTCTTGCGAGTATTATGAGTGCGATTAAAGACGCGGACGAGGCCTTGTATCATGCGAAAAAGATGGGGCGGAACCTAACGATTTTCACACCGCATACAACCGAAGCGGAGATAGGCACTGGCTGACACCGAAGGGGAGGTGGCCTACCTCAAAGCAATATTTTCATTATATTTGGGAAATTTGTATACCCAAATAGACTTTGCTTTTACGCCATAGCCAGCTTACCTCCATCTCCAATCAAGGGAGAACTTCTTCATGGACGGAACAATCAAACGCGACGTAGACCCAGACGGCTTGATGGAATTTTCGGTCGTTTTTACCGATCGATCACTGAATTCAATGTCAAAGGTCTTTCAGGGCGTTATGACTGACATCTCAGGGATGCTCAAAGATGTTTATAACGCCGACGAAGTGGCGATTGTTCCAGGCGGCGGTACCTTTGCGATGGAAGCAGTGGCGCGCCAGTTTGGTGCAGGGGCGCATGCGTTTGTTGTCCGCAATGGTTGGTTTTCGTTCCGATGGTCTCAGATATTTGATGCGGGTGACTTCACTGCTAAAACAACAGTTCTGAAAGCACGCCAAGCGGGCAATGACACCCGTGCACCATTCGCACCTGCGCCAATTGAAGAAGTGGCCGCTGCGATTCGCGCTGCTAAACCGGATGTTGTTTTTGCACCGCACGTGGAAACATCGGCAGGCATTATTTTGCCTGACGATTATATCACTGCACTAAGCGCAGCAGCCCACGATGTTGGCGCTTTGTTAGTTTTGGACTGTATCGCGTCTGGGTGTGCATGGGTTGATATGAAGGCCACCGGCGTTGATGTTCTAATTTCAGCGCCACAAAAAGGGTGGTCTGCAACGCCGTGCGCTGGCCTTGTTATGATGTCCGAGCGCGCAGTAACGCGCATGGCAGATACGGCCTCAAATTCTTTCACAATTGATCTCAAGAAATGGCACAGCATCATGCAAGCCTATGAAAACGGTGGCCATGCCTATCATGCGACGATGCCCACGGATGGTCTAAGGGCGTTCCGGGATACGATGGTTGAGACGCGTGACTATGGTTTTGCAAAGCTGAAAGATGCGCAATGGGCGCTTGGCGATGCGGTTCGGGCGCATTTGGCTGCGAGGGGCATTAAGTCCGTGGCGGCAGATGGGTTTGGCGCGCCGGGTGTTGTTGTCAGCTACACAGATGATCCCGCGATTCAGAATGGCAGCAAATTTGTGGCTGAGGGGATGCAGATTGCAGCGGGTGTTCCGCTACAATGTGACGAACCCGATGACTTTCGCACGTTTCGGCTTGGCCTGTTTGGTCTCGATAAATTATACGATGTGGATGCGACAATGGCCCGTTTGACGCCAGTTCTTGACAGCGTACTTTAACGGGCACCCAAACCCAAATGCATGAGGCCGCGCCGCACGGGCTTGGCCTCATAAAGCGCTTTGATTCCTGCGACACGTAATTCTTGTAGGGCGGGGGCGCCTGACATCGACGCCCGATTCAAGGCATGGATTCCATTCACCCGTAGCTTTACGTCGCCGTGCCGTGCTTTGTTATAGGCGTCCAGCATTGTGCGACTGCCAAGCGCGTGCTGCCGCGCGAGGTCAAGCAACGTCGCAATATCAGCAAGCGACATATTCAGCCCCTGCGCACCGATTGGTGGCATGACGTGGGCGGCTTCGGCGACAAGGGCCGTGCGGGGACCTGACATTGCATCTGCAATCTGCGAGATTATCGGCCAAGCCATGCGGCGAGTCGCCATTTTCAGCGATCCGTACAACGCGGCAGAGCGTGTCATCGCTTCGCTTTCAAATTCCTCATTTGACAGGGCCATCAACCGCTTCACCTCAGCGCCGCTTTCCATCCAGACGACGGACGAACACGGTTGCCCCTCGTGATCAGGTAGCGGCACAAAGGTAAACGGGCCGCCAGAGCGGTGAATTTCAGTTGAAACATTGTTATGCGGCGATGGATGTGTGACGGCAAAACTGATCGCTTTTTGCCCGTAACGGTTTGTTTTTACGCCAATATTCACAGCATCACGCACTGGGGAATGGCGACCATCAGCCCCAATGACCAGTTTCGTGCGCACCTGTGAACCATCTGTCAGCATCACCAACGCTTCTGCTTCTCGCGGTAACAACGACACAAACCCGGTACCTGCGTGGAAGGTGACATTGGGAAGTTCTTTCAAACGGGCCAGCATTTCGCGCCGCAATAGCCAGTTTGGAAGATTCCAGCCGAATGGTTTGTCTGAAATATCAGCCGCGTTGAAGTCGGCGCTCACGCGGGCGTCGCCGTTGTCGCCGCTTACGTCCGCAATCCGCATCACCTGCAAAGGTGTGGCAAATGGTGCGAGGCGATCCCATACCCCTACTGTTTCCAAGAAGGCTTGTGCGGGTTGCAAGAATGCCGTTGTGCGCAGGTCCGCGCCTTCAAAAGCTGCGTTTGTGACAGGCAAAGCTGGGTCAACGATGACAATGCTAAAGCCCGCAGCGCCAAACGCTGCCGCCGCAGTAAGGCCCGCGACGCCGCCGCCCGAGATGACAATATCTGATGTGATGCGTTTCATAAACTAGACATAGGCCGCGCGACCCACCACGCAAAGGTTAAGTTGTCCGACTGCGACAAAAATACAGAGGCGTCAGTGCATTGCGAAATTTGGTGTTCGCCGCTAGGATTTTGATCAATAAAAGGAATGCGCGTCATGAACGACATTAAAACGAGCCAAAAAGATGCCTATGCGCTTATTCTTGAGGCGATTGACAGCCATTCATATGTGCCGGGCGACAGGTTGGTTGAAAGCGAATTGGCCGAACGATTTGGCGTGTCGCGCACGCCGATCCGTGAGGCATTGCAGCGCTTAGAAACGCAAGGTTTGCTGACCCGCGACGGGCGTTCCTTGATGGTTGCGTCCTTAGATCATAACCAAATGGCAGAACTTTATGTGGTGCGCGGTGAGCTTGAAGGGCTCGCGGCCCGTCTTGCCGCGCGCCACGCCACGCCTGAAGAAGTTGGCGTGCTGCGTGATATGTTGGAGGCTGATCAGGCGTTTTTGAACGATCCAATGGCGCTAAGTCGTGCGAACCGTCGGTTTCACAAGCAAATCCATCTTGCCTCACATAACCGGTTTCTTGTGCAGCAGCTTGATCTTGTGCATCGTTCGATGGCCTTGCTCGCGACCACGTCCATTGCGGTTGAAGGTCGGCCAGAGGACACATTGGCGGAGCACAATGCGATCGTCACAGCGATTGAAAACGCCGACGGGGATGCTGCAGATGCTGCCCTACGCGACCACATCTCGAAGGCCTATGTTACTCGTTTGAAGTTGGACGCACAGGCGACGCGGTAGGCTTGGTTGGCGGCAGAATACCGTGGGCAGTTTTGTCCCAATAGAACGGTTTGCATGTCAGCTCATAAAACCCTTTGTATGCCGCCACCGCTGCCATCGGGAAATAGAAGTGCATCGTTGGTATCCATTTGATCAACCACATTTTCTTGGCCTTTGTGACGCCTAACGCAAAGACGAACATGTTTGTTAGTTCAGAGATTATGAACAAACCAACAACTGAAATGAGCACCCAGCCTTGCAAATAGGTGGCCATTGGATGGGCGATTCCAAACGGCATCACCCAAAACGACCACAGCACAGGAGCCAACACAAATTGCGATAATGTCCCGGCGAATAAAATCTGAAAGCCCCAAAAGCGCCGCGCGCCTAACTCTCGATATAACAGCCCCGGATCACGCATATGCACGCCGTATGTGATCGCATAGCCTTTTAGCCAGCGCGAGCGTTGCTTGATCCACGGCCAGAATCGGCCATTGGCCTCTTCTTGGGTGGTCGTCGCAATGAGTTCCGTGCGGTAGCCGTGGCGGGCAAGCCGAACGCCAAGATCAGCATCTTCGGTCACATTGTGAGCATCCCAAGCGCCAATCCGTTCCAGCACATTGCGCCTGAAAAATAACGTCGTCCCGCCCAATGGGACAACTAAGCCCAACCGTTCCAAGCCGGGCAACACGACCCGAAACCAACCGGCATATTCAAGGGTGAAACACCGTGTCAGCCAGTTGGCAGGCGCATTGTAATAGTCAAGAACGCCCTGCAGGCATGCGACTTTGTCGCCTCTGTTCGCAAAATGCCGTGCTGCTTTGCGCAATTGATCGGGGGCAGGGGCGTCTTCGGCATCATAGACCCCCACCAGACTGCCGCGTGCAAAATCTAGCGCGTAATTCATTGCGCGGGGTTTGGTTTTCAACGTTCCCTTTGGCACTAAAATCGGACGCAGCCATGTGGGTAGGGTGGTTTGCCTTAATGCCTCTCGGGTTGTTTCGTCGTCTATTTCCATCACAAGGCAAATATCAAGCTTGTCGCGTGGGTAGTCGATGAGCTTGATCCGATCCAATAGTTGGCTGGCGATTGCCTTTTCCTTATAAAGTGGAATCAGGATGGTGAAGATCGGTAACTCTTGCGGGTCTATCGGTAACGTGTCCGCATCAGTTGGGCGTGAAAATACGCCAACAATCGCGGCGGCTGCTTTCAGAAGTGTATTTGCCGCAAGCGTGATGATTGCCCAGAAACTGAGCACGACAAAGCCAGTCAGCGGGGACAGGGAAAACATGACGATGCTGGCAAGAGCGACGATGACCGCGCCGATCAACATGAGACGCGCGTTCCAAGTCCGGCTGCTGAACGCATCTGGAACCCGATTTTCGGCGCGTTTGGTCAGATCAGCGACATGGCCAAGGCTGATGGTCCGAAACAGGTGTTGTTCAGTCGTGATCGCCATGCGGACCGGGCCGTATAACAGCGCTAAAGCGGCGCTATGCTTTTGAAATAGATCGGGTTTGTGCGTTAAAATGACAACCGCACCGCCAATGCGTCGCCACGGTAGGATGTGATCGCGCAGACACCGATGCGCGCCCCAGATATCGACCAAACCAGCGTCGGGCAGTGAGGTGCAGGGGTTCACAAAGGCACAGCGGTGCAATTTCGCTTGGGTTTGCGCAATCGTCAGAGCCGTTTCTAGGCCAACCTGTGATCCGTCGTCGAAATGCGCTTGTTGATTGATCATTCATGCCTCTGCCGCGTTGACAGAAACTTATCGCAAAAACGATTAACGCCCGGTTAAGGTTAACCGGGCGTTAGGACATATTTTTATGATTGTGTGCGCGCTTCCATGGCTGCTGCGAACCGTTCAAACAGGTAGTAACTGTCTTGCGGGCCGGGGCTGGCTTCTGGGTGGTATTGCACTGAAAAGACCGGCTTATCCTTCAGGCGCAATCCGCAGTTTGATCCATCAAACAACGACACATGGGTTTCTGCGACATCATCAGGCAGGCTTTGGGTGTCTACTGCAAACCCATGGTTCATCGAAGTGATCTCAACCTTGCCGGTCTCACGATCTTTCACTGGATGGTTTGCGCCGTGATGGCCGTGGTTCATTTTGATCGTCTTTGCACCAAGGGCAAGGGCCAGCATCTGATGCCCCAAGCAAATCCCAAAGATTGGCAGGTCCTTCGCCAGAATACCTTGGATCATCGGCACCGCATATGCACCCGTCGCTGCAGGATCGCCCGGACCGTTTGACAAAAACACGCCGTCTGGGTTTAGGGCCAACACGTCTTCGGCAGTGGCAGTCGCCGGCAAAACTGTGACGTCACAACCTGCAGACGCCAAGCACCGCAGGATATTGCGCTTTGCACCATAATCAATGGCAACAACTTTGTGCTTTGGGTCTTTTTGGGCTGTGTACCCTTCGGGCCAAGCCCACCGCATTTCATTCCAGTGATAGGACTGAGCGCAAGTCACGTCCTTTGCCAAATCCAGCCCTTCAAGGCCAGAAAATGCACGGGCAGCAGCCACAAGCGCCTCAATATCAAAATTGCCATCTGGATCATGCGCCAACGCGACGTGTGGCGCACCTTGTTGACGGATCGCGCGGGTTAAACGACGGGTATCAATTCCGCCCATGCCAATGCGACCGCGCCGTGCCAACCATGCGGTCAGTTCCTCGGTTGAGCGCCAATTGGATGCATTTGTTGGGTCCCACTTCACAATCATGCCAGCCGCAACAGGATCAGCGGTCTCATCGTCTTCTGGCGTGACGCCCGTGTTGCCGATGTGAGGGAAGGTGAACGTCACGACTTGGCCAGCATAGGACGGGTCAGTCATGATTTCTTGGTAGCCGGTCATGGCAGTGTTAAAACACAGCTCTGCGGTAGTCAGGCCTGTGGCCCCAAAGCCATGTCCATAAAAAAGCGTTCCGTCGGCAAGTGCGAGGCAAGCAGTAGGCTTTTGCGTCAGATGATCGGGCATGATGAAATCCTCTTGGAGGGCAGCGTCCCCAGTTTGCAGCAAATTGCGCCGTGACTATGGTCTGGGGCCAGCGGGGTCAAGACCAGAACTGCGCCTTGCAAACAAGGGGGTCACGTCGCGGCAGAGTGCTTGTCATGGACGTGAATGCGGCGTAGCGTTACGGTTCGTCAGTTGGTACATGAACGGGAGTTATCATGGACATGCGCACACGGGTCACTACGGCCCTTAAAGAAGCAATGAAGGCCAGAGACGCAGAGCGTCTGTCGACATTGCGCCTCATCAATGCAGCCATAAAAGACCGGGATATCGCCTTGCGCGGCACCGAAGACGAAGCAAAAGGCTGTGGCGATACAGACGTTCTTTCTATCATGGGGCGCATGGTCAAACAACGCCACGAAAGCGCGCGGGCCTATGAAGAAGGCGGGCGGCTTGAGTTGGCAGAGCAAGAGCTCTCGGAAATTAAGGTCATCGAACATTTCCTGCCCAAGCAACTGACCGTTGACGAATCTGCTGCTGCGGTCGACGCGGCAATTGCCGAGGTTGGCGCGGAAAGCATTCGCGACATGGGCAATGTCATGGGTATTCTCAAAGGGAAATACACCGGTCAGATGGATTTCGGTAAGGTTGGACCATTGGTCAAAGACCGCCTTGGTTAAGCCTTCAAGGCGCGTTTGAGATCGTCGTAAAGTTTCAGACGCTCGTCTGCATCAAGAAAACTGCCAATCTCCACCTCGCGCGGTCCGCCGCGCAGGGTGATATAATTCGGAACCGGTCCGCCCTTGGGGTGCAGATGGACGCTAACCCAATAGCGGTTGGCCTCCCATGTTTGTTGGGACTTGTCTGGATTTTGGCGCATCAGCGTCGCAGTCTCATGTGACACGGTGAGTTCTTCAAGCATCTCGCCGCGTTTATAACTCACATTTAGGGCAAACCAGATGCCCCAAAGTGCGATGGCGAAGAACGGCAGTAGCCCCCATAGCACTGGTGACCCAAGTACAGCCAGCAACGGCAGTGCCAGCAAAGCAATCGTTGCACCGATAAAAATCACAAAATCTTTGCGCAGCAATGACCGATATGGCCAAAGGCTTAGCCGCCAATCTGGCGTGTCGTGTGGCGGGGTAGGAGACCATTTATAAGGCAT
>JAPKCP010000201.1 GCA_028822885.1 Yoonia sp.
GAACACCGCGCCGTTGGGTTAATACCAACGAAAGACGGCAGTGCCCTTGCGGGTGTCTTGATGATCGACATGCGCACCGGAAAATTCCGTTTGGTGCGCGCCAAGGCTGTTCTTATGGCCACGGGCGGCGGTCCGACCATGTACAAATACCACACGCCAAGCGGTGACAAAACGATGGACGGGCTGGCGATGGCGCTGCGGGCCGGACTAAAGTTGCGCGATATGGAAATGGTGCAATTCCATCCCACAGGGCTCCTTGCGGGTGATCATACGCGGATGACTGGCACCGTGTTGGAAGAAGGTCTGCGCGGCGCCGGTGGACAACTGATCAACCACAACGGCCAGCGGTTCATGTTCGATTTTGATGCCAAAGGCGAACGTGCCACGCGCGATGTGGTCAGCCGAGGCATCTATGCCGAGATGCGAAAGAACAATGATCCTGAGCAAGAGGGTGTGTTTATTTCAATGTCGCATCTTGGGCCAGACAATGTGCGCAAGAAGTTCAAAGGCATGGTTAATCGGTGTGCCGACAGTGGGTTTGATCTTGCCGCTGGTCAGGTCGAAGTTGTGCCAACGGCGCATTATTTCATGGGCGGGGTGATCGTCGATGTCGATACGCGCACCACAATGGAAGGACTTTACGTTGCCGGCGAAGACGCAGGCGGCGCGCATGGATCAAACCGTTTGGGCGGAAATGGTGTGGCGAACTCAACCGTCTATGGCGGTATCGCGGGTGATACGATGGGCATGGATATTCGCAAAATGCCTGCTTTGCGTGAACTGGACGAATCCGTGCTTGAGGCTGAGTTCGCCCGCGCGATCTATCCGCTGGGTCGCAAGCCCGATTTGATATTACCGCTCCGCAAGAACCTACAAAATCTGATGTGGGACGAGGTTGGTGTTATGCGCACCAAAGAAGGTATGAAACGGGGTTTGAACGGGATCGCAAAGGTGTCTGATGCGTTGATGGATGTTGGTGTAGATGACAGTAATCTAGCGTTTAACCTGACGTGGCACGACTGGCTAAACCTACGCTCGCTATGCGATATATCCGAAGTGATCACCAAAGCCGCGATCACCCGCGAAAATTCACGCGGTGCGCACTACCGCGAAGATTTCCCCGATCCGGGTGCAATGGAAGACAGCGATTTCACAGTGGCCGAACAATCAGGCGCAGAAATCAAAGTCACCCGCGAACCGGTTCAATTCACAATCGTGCGTCCGGGCGCGACAATCTTGCCCGCAGATGCACCCGAAACACTGGTGGCAGTCCCATGATACCTATTTCGCTAATTCAGCATACCGCCGAAATCTTAATGGACAAGGCTGCGATTGAAATCCCTGAGGATTATCTTGATGGGCTGAAACTTGCGGCCAAGACCGAGGATGGCGATCTGTCGTCGTTTGTACTCAAGGCGATGCTGGAAAATTACGCGGCCGCGAAAGAGGATCGGCGTGCGATGTGTGGCGATACGGGTGTGCCCCGTTGGTTTGTCAAAATGGGCAACGATGCCAGCGTCGATGGCGGTATGATAGCACTTGAGGCTGCGCTGCGACGCGCCACTGCAAACGCCACGAACGGCGTGCCATTGCGCCCGAACCGCGTGCATCCCTTGTGGCGGACTGATCACAACAATAATGTCGGTATTGGCGCGCCAGAAATTGAATATGGGTTTGAACCGGCAGCCCCCGGCGAGGGAAAAGCCGACTGGATCGACCTGATCACAGTTCACAAAGGTGGGCTTTTTGGGACCGATTACCGGATGTTGTTTCCGTCAGATGGGGTGCAGGGGATCAAACGGTTCTACCTCGACAGTTTGATGGCGTTTGGCAAACGTGGGCTTGCCTGTCAGCCTGCGATCATCGGGATTGGCCTTGGCGGATCAAAAGATATTTGCATGACGCTCGGCAAACGCGCATCGACCTTGCGGATCGTTGGCAACCGAAATTCCGACCCGAAAATTGCCGAAATGGAAGATGAGTTCAAAGAACTCGGCAATTCCATCGGTATGGGTGCCATGGGCTTTGTTGGCAAAAATATGGTGATCGATTGCAATATCGAGGTCGGGTATTGCCATACCGGCGGCATGCCAATGTCGGTGCATGCGTTTTGCCTGTCATCGCGCCGCGCAGTTGCGCGCCTGTTCCCCGATGGCCGCGTTGAATACCGCACCGATCCTGATTGGTTCACGCCCTACCAACGTCGTGAAACCATCGAATGGGAACCCATACAGGAGGCAGCAGAATGAGCGGCCTGACACATAATTTACGCGAAGTCGTCCTGTCTACGACGCCAACGGATGAGGCAATTGCCGATCTTCGGCTTGGCGATATCGTCTACCTTGATGGTCTGATGTATACGGCCCGCGAGGGTGTTTACATGCGCGCCCTTGAGGGGAAAGCCAATATTCCAATGGAGTTACCATCCCAGTCGGCGGCCAATTTCCATTGCTCGCCAGCCGCACGGATCAATGAGGATGGCACCTTTGACTTAGGCGCTGTCACTGCGACAGCATCTTTCCGATTTGCAAAATGGTTGCCAGAATGGATGGCTAAAACTGGCGCCAAGCTGATCGTTGGCAAAGGTGGCATGACGTCAAAGGACTATAAGAATTACTTTGTCCCGAACGGCGCCATCTATCTGTCAACGGTGGGTTATGGCACAGGCGCGCTTTTGGGGCGTGGCGTTGAAAACGTCGAAGCAGTCCACTGGAACGAAGAACTTGGTTTGGCGCAAGCAATGTGGGTTCTAAAATGCAGGCGCATGGGACCCTTTATTGTAGCGTCAGACATGAATGGGGACTGTCTATTCGAACGTGAAAACGCCAAAATCGCTAAAAATATCGCGCGGGTCTATGAGGGCACCAGACCGGCCACGTTAAAGCGGTACGGCGAAAGTGACGATCGCACCGATGAGGTCATTTGATGTGACGGGCCAGACTGGGTAGATTTGGCGCATATGCAGCGGCCGGTGATGAACTTCACGCAGCTCGTGTTCATGCTATCGCCAGCAATCAGCCGGCATACATCAATGTCGCAATGGTCAGGCAACGCGCGCTGACGTTTTAGCCCAATCCATGCGCCATAAGCGCAGTTATTGTCGCGCGTCGTGCGCGCATTGCAGCATGGTGTGCCGCAAGTTTTGGGTAAGTATCTAATGTCAGAGTATTGGCCGCCATCCAGCGCCCAAACAAGAAAAGATAGGGGTCGCAAAAGCTGTAATCGTCACCCAATGCCCACGCGCCTTGCATGACGTGTTTTTCCAAATAGGCCGCACATTCCGCCAGATTTTGCGGCACCTTTTGCTGCATCGCAAGCACGGCATCGCTGTCATCTACCCATCTTGCGCCGCGGTGTTTGTGGGCGAATGCGACGTGAGCCGTGGCACACAGATAGGCACATAACGAACGCGCTTTGGCCTGTTCAAAAACACCCTGAGGCAACAAGTTTGCATCGGGATGGCGCGCTGCGATATATTCCAGAATGGCTGGGTTTTCAGAAATCACGCCCTCGGTCGTTTCCAACACAGGCACACGCCCCTTTGGGCTAAGGCGCAAGAATTCGGGCGACAAGTGTTGACCTTGAGGAATTGAAACCTCCTGCGTGGTGTACAATGCATGCGCGTCTTCCAGCAGGATATGCGCGGCCAGCGCCGAGGACCCTTTTGAAAAGTATAGTTTCAACATTTGGGTGCCTCCCTTGGATGTTAGATTCAAAAAAGCTCGCTCACAAGAATGCCAAGCCCCATGAAGAGCGTCAGGATGATCAACAGACGACGGAACATGTTATCGCTCAGCTTATGAAATACAAAAATACCAAATTGCGCCGCGACCAACCCTATTGGAACCGTAATAAGAAGGGCGCTGACGGCTGTGGCGTCAAAGGCCCCTTTGAAGAAGAGCAACGTCACAGTTGTACTGAGAATGCCCACATTGAAAGGTTGCAAAACAGCGCGTGTTTCAGCCTTCGGCCAAGGACGGATGGACAACCACATTGCAGGAATAGCACCCGAAACGGAGGCAGCGCCACCCAAGACGCCACCAACAAAACCAATGACGGCATCGATATAAGGCGTGCGCCGTGAAAATGCAGGAAGCGCCCTTCGAGCGCTAAAATAGACCCCATATACTACAAGCATAACGGCGATCCCGATGCGCAGCGCCCCTGCATCAATCGTGGAAAGCAATGCCAACCCGATTGGCACACCCACCAATCCCGGAATCACAAACCGCAACAAACGATGCGGATTGGCGAAAATAGCCGCGCGCACAATCCAAAGCCCTTGCAGACCAGCCAGCACAGACATCAAGGCGACAATTGCAACTGAATTGATCGGAGGCAGCACCACCAAATAAAATCCGAGTGCAAACAAGGCGGTACCTGTACCGGCAAGGCCATTAATGAACCCACCTGCAGCAGCGCCCAAAGTCAGGAACAAGATCATCTCAGAATTCATGCTTCCGTTTTTCCACTTTTTTCCTGTTCAGCGGTAATGACGTCGATCAGGGCTGCAAACACTTCGTCAATCACACGCATCTTTATTTTGTCTTTGTGGTACGCAAGGCCAAGCGAGCGCACTGGTGCATCAACGCCAAGCGAGACCCTTTTGACGGGCATCCTGTTATACGGTTTGACCGCCAAATTAGGGACGATCGACACGCCAAGATTTGCATGAACCATACTGGCGATCGCTTCTGGGCTGTCCAATTCCATCATTTCAGAGACGCGCAATTGCTTGGATCGCAGCCAGTTATCAATCAATGCGCCAAGAACAGCGTTACGGTTGAAACGAATGAACGGCCGTGACTTTAAGAGCGTAATTGGGTCGTCCTCTGTTTCCTCAACTGCTGCAATCAGTTCCAACGGTTCTTGTGCGAGTTCGCGAAACAGGATGTCTACGGGCATAAGATGCGGCTTGGTTATGATTGCTGCATCCAAAGTCCTGCGTTCGATATCTGTTAGCAGTGTTTCGGTTAGACCCGGCCGAATATGCAGACCCAAATCGGGGAATTTCGATGTAAGTCTCGCCATTGCTTGCGGCGTCAATCCGGTAAGCGTCGTGCGCAACACGCCGAGTGTGAACACGCCGCACAGCCCGTCATCTGCGAGGATTGAGGGCACCAAGTTGTCGTAATCAGCGACCAGCTTACGCGCCTTACGGACGACTTCGTGTGCAACGGGCGTTAAATCGGGTGTGCGAGTGTCACGATTGAATAGTGCTATCCCCAAATTCGCCTCAAGTGTTTTCATTTGTTGGCTTACGGCAGCGTGAGTGACATGCACAACGTCCGCCGCCGCACTGAAGGTTCTGACGTCAGCAATCGCTATCAAGGTACGTAAAAGCCGTATTGTCATTTGAATTTGCCACCCTTTAGAAAGCCAAGCTTACAGTAGGCGTTAGGAAATCAACCAGTATTAAGATTTTCTTGCCATTATACGCTTTCTAAGCGCCTGACAATTGTTCGGCGCACTTCTGGGAGGAAGATATGAATATTCTTAAAATTGGGGCCTTCGCAACTTTGTGCACGACGCTCGGAGCAACCTCAGCGTTGGCTGAATATCCTGAGCGTTTCATCAACATGATCATTCCTTACGGCGCGGGCCGCGCGACCGATATCTCGGCGCGCACCATCGCAGAACCATTGAGCGCTGCCGTTGGTGAAAATCTCATTATGGCGAATATCGCTGGCGCTGGTGGGGCGACGGGTTCTGTCGCTGTGCAAAACGCGACGGGCGATGGTTACACCATGTTGTTCGCACGGGTTGGTTCACATTCTGTAAGCCCTGCGATGAAGGCGACTTTGCCTTACACGTTGGATGATTTCCGGTTTGTGACCGTCTATGAAATTAATCCAGTCGCGTGTGCTGTGACGCCGCGTTCGGGGATCACATCCATGGAGGAATTGATCGCCAAAGTGAACGAAG